>JABJBS010000301.1 GCA_018668695.1 Deltaproteobacteria bacterium | reverse complement strand
TGGATAAATCAGCCAACAAATAATTGGCAAGAGCAGCAGCCGCCCCATGGTTAATATATTTGGTAAGTTCCACACGATGACCCTGTCATTACATATTTAGAGCAAGGAAACAATTGGCGGCTTTATTACTGTTTTTTCAGGACTTTTAGGTCTTTACCTTGAAACTGTTCGGGACCAAAAATCAGAAACGAGGTGCGTGGCACCTCGTTGTAGAGCAGTGAAGGCAGCACTTGGAGGAAGGGTGGCCGCGGCAAACAAAATTTGTTTGAGTCCGTTTTCAATGGGGTATTTGGGAGTCCAGTCCCGTAGCTCCAGTGTTTTATCGAGGAATACTGTTCGCATGGGTGATGCTGGCAAATTCTCCATGACATGGGCTGGAACCAGTTCATTGTGTCGATTTTCCAATTTCAAAAGGGCAAGCAGCTCAAAGTGTGAGTTCCATCGCCATGCACGGTCAATGACCGTTCGCCAGCAGGGCTTCCAATGTTGGATGATCAGATTTAGGTCGACGCTGCGCCTGGGGTCCTCGCGGAAGAGATCTTTGGCTGCATGAATTGCGCTGAATAAAATAGCGTCTTCAGTGGAAAGGGTGACGACTTTGCGGTTTGGAGATTCTCTTACTTGGGCGCGGTTAAAGAGTTGCGAATAATCTATTTTATGCCGTCCGTGATGTCCCAATTCCCAATGTATATCCAACTGAAAACGACCTTGGTCTCTAGTATAGGTAGCTTGTGTCCGCATGGTGTTCGATTTTTGACGCCCTGGCTTGATGCTCCGTTGATAACCATCAGCCTCAATTAATTTCCAGGTGGTCACTTTGTCTTGCTGGCGAATTAAGAAATCAATATCACACATTCTCCGTTCACTTAGATCGGGATAAAGCGTATCCAGAAAGGCCGCTCCCTTGAGCAATATGATTTCTACGCCGGCTTGCTCCAACAAAACGCGCAACCGCTCCATCTCTTGAAGCGCCGCCATATTGCCAGCAAGGGTTGCCATATCTCCTTTAAGATCTGTCATCATCACTTCCCGGCTGGCCAATGTTTGAGGTAATGCCGGTAGAGCTTGAGCACCCGTTTCACATACTTTTGGGTTTCTGGGTAATTGGGAATCCCGTTATTTCTTTTCACTGCGCCGGGGCCGGCATTGTAAGCGGCCACGGTTTTTTGAATGTCACCCTTAAAATCATTGGTTAAGAGGCGAAGGTAGCGGGTTCCGCCAAACACGTTGGCGCGGGGATCAAAGGAATCGTGGACCATCATGGCTTTGGCGGTGGGCGGCATCAATTGCATCAACCCTTGTGCTCCAGCCGGGCTCACAGCCGATGGTTCAAAGCTCGATTCGACGGCAACCATAGCTTTGATAAGCGCAGGCGGTAGCGTGTAGTACTTGGCGGCTTCTAAAATAAGGTTGTCGTAGGTCGTAATATCAACACGATGAACTTTTCTTAAAACGCCGAGTTTGTCCGTCCAATCGAAGGTGTTCTTTTTCTTTGCTGCCACTTTTTTTAAGTGCTTGGGTGGAATGTTGGTGAAGACCACGGAACCATCTGCTGCAGTGTAACTGTACATTTCGGCCTGCAGCGGCATGGCTAGGAATAAGAGGGAAAATACAAGAAGGGCTGGCAACGACCACGTCTTCATTGAGGCACCGGTACCTTATCCCACGCCCAGGTGTTGCGATCGGTTTGCTTGACCGTGTTGTTGAACGGAGTATCCAGAATGTCAGGCGTATCGATACTAAAATGAAGCCCGCGGCTTTCACGTCTTCGCAGAGCACAGCCGATGATAAGCTGAGACACTGTGGCTAGGTTACGCAGTTCAATCAAATCGATGGTGAGGTGGAAATTCCAATAGTACTCATGAATTTCTTCCTGAAGTAAAGCGACGCGTTTGCGTGCACGTTCCAGGCGTTTGTCACTTCGCACAATACCAACATAGTTCCACATGAGTCTGCGCAGCTCATCCCAGTTATGGGAAACCACGACTTGTTCGTCGGGGTGAATCGCTTGACCCACGTCCCACTCATGAACATTCCCAGTGAAGTCCGTGGCCTTTGCATAACCGGCCATATCTTCTGCAGCCCATTCGGATACTACGGATGCTTCGAGTAAAGAGTTGGAAGCGAGCCGGTTGGCTCCATGCAGTCCGGTGGAGGCAGATTCGCCCGCGACCCATAGACCTTGAATATCGGTTTTGCCTCTGGGAGTAGAAGCCACGCCGCCGCACATATAGTGCGCTGCGGGAACCACGGGAATGGGTTGTCGAGTCATGTCGATGCCCAGGGCAAGACACGCTGTGTGAATATTGGGAAATCGGCTGGCGACGAATGCAGGGTTGTGGCTGGTCATATCCAGGCCAACATGGTCGTCTCCAGTGCGCTTCATTTCGCGGTCGATGGCCCGCGCCACAATATCTCTAGGTGCTAGGTCGGCCATGGGGTGCACACCGGCCATAAAGGCAGTGCCATCGTCGCGTTTTAAAATACCGCCTTCACCGCGCAATGCCTCACTTATCAAAAATGATTTGGCCTCAGGGTGGTAGAGGCAGGTGGGGTGGAATTGAAAAAATTCCATATTGGAGATGGTTGCCCCAGCGCGAAAGGCCATGGCAACGCCGTCACCGGTGCTAACATCAGGGTTCGAAGTATAGAGATAGGCTTTACCAGCACCGCCGGTGGCTAAAAGCGTTGCTTTCGCTTCAACCGTGAGCATGGAACCTGTGTTGGAATCGAGGATGTAAGCTCCCAAACATCTGGGCTCTTTAAGGGCACTCGGGGTAATGAGGTCGACCGCCACGTGATCTTGAAGCAAGGTAATATTCGGGTTTCCCGCAATGGCTTTGCGCATCGCCCGGTCAATTTCCCGCCCCGTGATATCTTGAGCGTGCAAAATACGGCGGCTTGAGTGCCCACCTTCTCGGGTCAGATCAAAACTTCCGTTCTGAGCATCGAAGCGCACGCCACGAGACACGAGCCTCTCGACTGCGCTTGGGCCCGCTTCAACAATGGCCTCCACGACTTGCCGGTTACAAAGACCACCTCCAGCTTTCAGGGTGTCTTCGACATGGGCCTCGAAGCTATCGTGCTCATCCATGACACTGGCCAGGCCACCTTGGGCGTAAGCCGTGTTGCTCTCGCTCGGACCACGTTTACAGAGCATCATGACGCGCCCATGTTCAGCGAGATGGAGGGCCGCGTTAAGTCCGGCCAGGCCGCTGCCAATTACGAGAAAATCTGTTTGCATTGCCATAACAATTAACCGCCTACCTGATCCTAACCATGCCCTCAAGGGATCAGGCCAGTGATTCGGTACGAATGCTTGACCTTTTATGCAGGTGCCAGCATGGTGGCTCCAAGATGGATGATGTACTGAGCCAACTCTTGAATCTCGGGATGATTCTCGTTTCCATAGTGATGCTATGGAAAGGCGCTGACTTTTTTGTAGAGTCAGCTGCAAGAATTGCCCGCTCGTTCAATATTTCTGAACTGGTGATTGGTCTGACTTTGGTCGGCATGGGAACCAGTGCACCTGAGTTTGCCGTCTCTGTGGGTGCCGCTTTGAGCGGGCAAACCGATATCTCCGTCTCGAATATCGTGGGTTCAAACATCTTTAATCTTGGTTTCATTCTTGGAGGTTGTGCGGCTATCCGCGCCCTTGAAGCCAGCCCGAAGATGGTCTATCGCGACGGATTTTTCCTGGTTGGTATTTCGGCGCTTCTCGTTTTCCTTATACAAGACAACACCTTAGACCGAACCGATGGTGCGATTATGCTCCTGGTTTTCGCTGGGTATTTGGCTCTCTTGTTCAAACAGCGCGATTCAGACGTGGACATCGAGGATGATGGGACCGAGAGCAGTTGGAAAGATGGGCTTTGGCTTGGCGGCGGTTTGGTGCTGATTCTTGTTGGCTCACACTTCTTGGTCACTGGAGCTTCAGATTTTGCCCGCTTCATGGGCATGAGCGAGTGGGCCATAGGAATTACGATTGTTGCGGCCGGTACTTCAACTCCGGAGCTCGTCACGTGCCTGAGCGCAGTTCTTAAGGGCCGCCACGGGATTTCGGCCGGGGCTCTGATCGGCAGCGATCTCTACAACATCCTGGGTGTCTTGGGCACAGCCTCTGTGATTCGGCCCCTGGCGGTCAATGACGCCGGTGTGGGCAGCGTTTGGTTGCTCCTCGGCGGGGTGATTCTCGTCACGCTATGTCTTCGTTCTGGCTGGAAAATTAGCCGAGGCGAGGGCGTCTTATTGGTTTGCGTTGCGGGCCTTCGCTGGTGGATCGATCTGGCCGGCATATCACTTTTCTAAGATTCTCTCGTGCCATTAAGATTGGCCGCATTTACGCCTCTCTGTTAGTCTCAAGTTCCCGGATTAATAAAGAATTGAGGTCGTCGTGCTCGCACGCATCAGCATTTTTCTCCTGCTCGGTTTTCTATCTTTTGGCCTCGGTTGCAGAGGCGAGATTGTTTTACCGCCTGGTACCGCCGCAGACGGCGCAGATGCCAGCGACCCAACAGATGTTGTTGAGGTGTCTTGTACTCCCTTAGATCGAGAAGCTGCATGCCCTGATGCACTCGAGTGTGCTGCCGGAGCTTGCTACACGCAATCAACTGGCCCCGGACCCTGCAGCCTGGAAACCAACGGTTTGTGTGCCGGAGACGATGCGTGTGTGAGCGGTAATTGCGAGAGCATTGAAGAATCCACCGCTTGCTCACCCTCCACCCCAGAAGGCACATGTCCTGGAGGACAAAGCTGTGTACGCGGGTATTGCTTTGATGATGATTCGATTGCCTGTTCTGAACTCAACCTCACGGGAAGTTGCCCACCGGGCTACCGATGCACCGGGGGAGCTTGTTTCCAAGACAGCGGCAGCTGCAGTGATGTGATTCAAGATGGCACGTGCCCCGCTTGGGAAACCTGTGTTCGTGGTGAATGCGTTGGACCCATCGCGCCGGATGCCTGTTCCGCTCAAGCCCTCAATGGTCGTTGCCCTTCGGGTAATATCTGTGTGGCTGGAACATGCACCGATATCACCACCGCCAATGTCTGCGCGTTCGATAGAACCTCGGGTCTTTGCGGGCCCGCTGCGGCTTGTGTTCAAGGGTATTGTATTGCCATTGATTCCTCGAGTGGCTGCTCTTTGGATAATCCCGATGGCTTGTGCCCCGGAGGCTCGATTTGCCAAAATGGGATGTGCGTGGCCGAGGCCTGCGAAAGCGGCGGCTATTTATGTGCCCCGGGTTCATTTTGCGATGGCGAGGGCTCTTGTCTGCCTTATCCCTGTGAGCCGATTCACCCAAACGGGTTTTGTGAAGATTCGACACTTATTTGCGAAAGCGGCGTTTGCGTAGAACCAAGCTGTTCTCCGGAGTACCCAGACGGCTCGTGCATTGATGGCTTTGCATGTGTTGATGGTGCTTGCGAGCTTCTGCCATGTTCCGCCGAAGTTCCTTTCGGTGCCTGCGAAGAAGGCTTTGAGTGTGACGCGGGGGTTTGCGTTCCTGGACCTTGCTCGCTCGATAACCTTCAAGGTGCTTGCGATGAAACCGTGAGCATTTGCCACCCAGAAGTAGGCTGCGATAACTTTCTTGCGGCAACATGCTGTGATGAATCTCTGACGACGAGCCTTGGTTGTGCAACGGGAACCTGTACCGCACCACCTTGCTCCGAAACGGATCCCTACGGTGCTTGCCCGGCAGAACAGTATTGCGTTGAAGGCAGCTGTGAGCTTGCGCCGTGTAGCCCTTTTTACCCTACGGGAACATGCAGCGTAGAGGGCGAAACTTGCAGGTTTGGTCAATGCAGTCGGACAGGCTGCGCGTTGGCTGATGACCCTGTCGCATATTGCGCTCCAGACATCTGTGACTTCTCCCTTGACCAATGCATTACGCCGCCCTGTTCTGTAGAGAACCAAAACGGGAGCTGCGCGCTTGGAAGCACATGTTGTGACAACGGACTGAGTAACTCTCAGGGCTGCGATGTGGGTGAATGTTTCGTGCCAGATTGCTCGGCAGAGTTTCCAGGCGGTGCTTGTCCCACGGGTCTTGTATGCGCTGGGGGAGAATGCTCCACGCCGCCATGTAGTTTGACCTACCCACAAGGCAGCTGTGGTCCAAACCTCGCATGTGATGCGGGCGTCTGTGTTCAAGCAGCTTGTAGTAACGATGCGCCCCAGGGCTATTGCGAAGGTAGCTTGAGATGTATCGAGGGCAGCTGTCAGCAATACATTTGCAGTGATGCATTTCCGAATGCCCCTTGTCCGGTGGGAACTCTCTGCCAAGATGGCAGCTGTATTACGCCCGCTTGCAGTTCAACTTACCCTGGTGGTGCATGCGGCGCCGGTGAGATTTGCGTTGGCGGTGTGTGCATCGACCAACCGTGCTCAACAGCTTACCCAAGCGGCGTTTGCGCGGCAGGTTACACTTGTATGGCTGGTGCTTGTGTCCCAGGAGCATGCTCAGCCGAGGCGCCGACCGGTTCTTGCAGCGGAAATGATGCAGGACGAATCTGCTTGGAAGGCGTGTGCCGCGATTACGTATGCAGTGAGTATTTCCCAACCGGTCCGTGTGATGGTGGGCAGATTTGCGACGCGTCTTTAGGAATACCAAGCTGTATTGTTCCCGCTTGCAGCAGCGAATACATCGGCGGCTCATGCCCCGAAGAAAATGAAATCTGTATAGGCGGCGTATGTATTTTGCCTCCTTGCAGCGAAAACGTACTCAACGGGCAGTGCCCACCGAGTCAGCTCTGCTGCGACGAGGACTTGGCGGCATCGAATGGTTGTGCTCTTGGCAGCTGCACACTGGCTGATTGCGGCATAGACAACCCCAATGGACGATGCGAGGCCGGTGAGATTTGCTGCAACGAAATCTATCAGGCGCAAGGTTTGTGTAACACGTTAGGCTCTTGCCTGGGCACGCCATGTTCGGATTCATTTCCTTATGGAACCTGCTCAGGCGTAAACGCCGGCAAGATTTGCGTGGAGGGTTCGTGTGAAGACCCATGCTCTGATTCAGCTCGAGACGGATGGTGTCCGAGCGGCTTTGACTGCATCGATGGCAGTTGTGCACTTGCTTGCGCGGGTGATGCAGACTGCGACAGTATCAGTGATAGTGACGAGTACGCATCGAGCTTAGTCGACAGTGATGGCGACGGTTCTCCCGATTACATCGACCGTGATTCTGATAACGATGGTATCCCGGATTCAGCGGAAGCCGGCGATCTGGATTTGTCGACACCGCCTGTGGCATTCCAAGACGGCGATGCATTGGCAGATTATCGCGACGCCGATTCTGACAACGATTATATTCCAGATGGTCTCGAGGCGGGTTTAGTTTTAGCTTCTCCCCAAGACACCGATGGTGACGGTGAGCCTGATTACCGCGATGCCGACAGCGATAACGATGGCGTTTTGGATAGATGTGAAGCCAGCGATAATGGCGGTATTTGCGTAAACGAAGCCCCCGTTACCCAAGATACGCTTTTAGACAGTGATGCAGACGGTAAGGCAGACTATTTAGATACCGACAGTGATGACGACGGTATTCTCGATGCGGTCGAAGCGCGCGAAAACCCAGCCGACGCTTCAACATTGGATGCAAGCGGCGTGGACCATGATGAAGATGGCACTCCTGACTACCGCGATACCGACAGCGACGATGATGGTGTGAGCGATGATGAAGAGGACGTGAACGGCGACGGTATTGTGAATTGCCAAATTGATGGCAACGGTGATTCAGTCTTAGACCCACGCTCAGTGCCTTCTTGTAGTAATTTCTATTATGACTACAACCCAGGCTGCCCGGATGCGAAGTGTTTACTGGCAGAAACCTCACGGGTGCATAATGACACCGATCGCGACGGTATCTTAGATAGTACCGATGGCATTGCGCAGGTTTGTTCCGATGAGAACCTAAAGCCTGTGAACGTATTCAGCCTTCGGTTTGGAGATTACTCATTAACGCTTGATGAAAACTTTAATACCTCGCAGACCCTAAGCCGCGGCGGCGAACCGGCCGGCGTGAAGTTTCATGGCACCGACTCAACCCGCGGCTCTTACGCCGTTGGGGGATTCCTTTTGAACAAAGTGCCGTCGCAAGAAGCTATGGATACGGTGATTGCCGATCCAAGCCGCGAGCTGATCGAAAAAGCGCTTACCCAAAGTGCGGTGGACGCAGGTCTTTTAGAAACAGCAACCAATGTTTCCAGCGTAGAGCTGGTGATCAATAGAAACTTCACAAGCTTTGATGGCTACGGCGTGGTCGTGTCTCGTTATCGGATTCAAACGGGTAGTAATGTAAGCGTGCGCAAACTGCGTGACCGGTTGGTAGAGGCGCTGGGAACGGAACTGGATGCATTTTCTTCAATCAGCGGCGGCCCAACGAGTCGCGACTTTACGCTGCTCATGGAGACCCGCTATCGCTACGACAATGGTACCACCGGTGCAGTGGTTTTAGTTGGGGCGCTGACACCTACAGGAACCGGCGTTGATGATGACGATTCTTACAGCTACCGAACCCGCTGCAGTGAACAATCCAATTGCTCTTCACGAGATGGCTGTATTCAAAGCGGTAGCAGCTGCATCGAAGATTCTGATTATCAATTGCCCATTTTTCATATGCAAAACATTGCCGGTGGCGGTGCCCTGGCTCAATTCGGTGATGATGTAGCGGCGCTCTGTCAGTCGGATGTGCAGGCCAACGGAGAGCTTGATGTTCTCTGGGTGGTCGATAACTCGGGAAGCATGGGTGATGCCATCGGGCAGGTTGAGGCGTCTTCCCAACTCTTCTTTGACCTGCTGGGTAATACGGAGGCTGATTATCGGGTGGCCCAAACAACGAGTCAGCTACAAGACCCTGATTGGCCACCACAGTCTCGTTTTGACAATCCATCTGGTGACGAGTCTACATTTATAACTGATAGTGCAGGTAATGCCGGTTACGTTGCGTTGAACGGATTTTTGCGAGGCGGTTTTACGGGAGCTGTGGCGGGACAAGCAGGGGCATCTTTAACGGACCGTTCAAGTTTTTGCTCTGGCAGCTATGACCCTGCTTGCTATTTTGAATCCCGGTTGCCCGGTGCCTATACATCGGTGCCATTCGAGTACGGACTCTTAAGCGGCCAATGGGCAGGATATCGCGCCGGAGCAATTCCTGTGGCATCATGTGTCGATTTGACGGTTGATGATTGTCAATCATCTCCAGGCTGTATGATGCTTGAAGGCACTTGTGTGGAATCACGTTGTGGCGCGGCTACAACATCCATCGGTTGTGATGCTATTCCGGAATGTGTTCGGTTAAATCAGGCTGACTGCAACGATGCTTCCTCGTGTACCTGGAACGGTTTCACCTGTAACTCGTCGGCTTGTAATAGCTACGGTAACGCGTCAGCCTGTGATTCAGACCTAAACTGTTCTTATGTTGCTGGTGAGTGCACCGACCACCCCGGGCGTTACTGTAAGGCGTTCACTATGCAAGGCCAATCGATCTGTGAGTCGGATCCGCGTTGCGAGTGGAATCAGGAAAGTAGTTTTGATTTGTGTTTGTCGAAGCATTGCACCGCTATGAGAAACAATCCGGCCGGCTGCGAATCAGATGCGCGCTGTTCTAGCTATTATAATAACGTATGTGTGGACCGAATTGTTGTGGGTGACCGAGTTGAGTGTGAGTGGAGTTCTGAATCCAATACTTGTGAATCCTCTCTCGGGTATGCGTGCTGGATGACTGATACTCAAAGTGACTGCCTAACTTTAGCACCTCGTTGTGCCTGGTCGGAAAATCGTTGTGTGGTGACTCCATCAGATCCTGGTGTCATATGTTCTGCAACGAGCCAATCGGATTGTGAATCGCAAGGCGGTACCTTGGATGGCACAAATTATTGTCAATGGGACAGTTTCGAGAACCGTTGTTCCCCGCAGACGAATTATGCATTCAGAAATGATGCGGCACGGGTCATGGTGGTGCTCTCCGATGAAGAGACCTGCTCTCTAAGAGACGGTGTTAACAGTTTTAATTATCGAGCAGGCAATGGAATTTGTGACTGGTTCAGTGCTTATGGACTGGGAATAACGAATTACGATGCGGACATGAGATACTCGCGTACAGATTCCTTTGTCTCATACTACCAGAACCGTGGCTTTACCGTTTATGCCATTGTCGGAGATAAGGCGGATCCGGCGCAGATGGCGGATATTTCGAATGGGGGTTGTTTAACTGCATCTACCATCGCCGAAGCCGGGCAGGGCTATATTGATGTCGCCGAGGCTACTGGTGGTGGTTGGGGAAGTATCTGTGCCGATGACCTCTATCCCACAATAGAATCCATCGTTATCGGTTCCATTGCTAAATCGTCCCCTTATCGTTTGGAAGGCTTAATCGATGGCAATAACGTACAGCCCATTCCGGCTACGATTAAGGTGGTGGCAGAAGTGTGCGACGTGCCGGCGCAATACCCAACTTGTTCCAGTGGTACGCACATGGAAGTCTTACCTCGCTCAAGAGATAACGGGTTTGATTACGATGCCATTACCAATGCCTTGGTATTCTATGGTGACGGTCGTCCTACCCAGAGCGGAGATATTACGGTTTCCTACAGGTACTGGGTCGACTTAGAGCAACCACCAGAAGGCAATGCAGAGTGCCCTTGCCCGGAAACCAATGGCCCAGCTTGTAGCTGTGAGCCCGGCCTTGCGTGCGGTTTGGTTGGAATCAACGACAGTTGCAGCAGTGCGGGGAATGAAAGCAGTTGTGATTTAGCGCCGGGTTGCACTTGGAACAGTGCCAATGGCGGCGAGTGTGTGTTCAATGGCCGTTGTGAACCAGACCCAACTTGCGGCGGCGGCTGCGATGAGGGTGAAGTCTGCGATGCAGAAACAGGGCTTTGTATTTGCGACTTAGGGTGCGGTGATGGCTGCGGTGCTGGTCAAGTTTGCGATGTTGACTTGGATTCAGCGAATTGTGGACAGTGTTTGTGTGACTCGTCCTGCGGCGGCGGCTGCCCTGCTGGCCAGGCCTGTGAATCCGACACCAACTCAGATTCCTGCGGTCAGTGCAGCTGCGACACAACGTGCGGCGGCGGCTGTGAAGCGGGACTTGAATGTGACAGTGACCCAGCCTCCGCTGGTTGTGGTTTCTGTGCACCTCCTCAGTGTGGCAGTTGTCCGTCAGGCTTCGTATGCGACCCTGCGGCAGGCATATGTGTTTGCGATAATACCTGTGGCGGCGGGTGCCCAACCGGAACCACCTGTGATCCTGATGCAAACTCAGAAACCTGTGGCCAATGTTTGTGTGACACCACCTGCGGCGGAGATTGCCCAACGGGTACCGTGTGTGATGCCGATGCGGGATCTGACACTTGCGGTTTATGCCGCGTAGATCCAACGTGTGGGGTTGAGGGCAACTGCAACCTCGATTGCAGCGATGGTGCAAGTGAGAATGCGTGCTCCGGCATGATGGGATGTCGCTGGGCGGATTGGAACAACACGTGTGTGGCCGAGCAGTGCTCTACTTGTAATCCCAATACGGGACTCTGCGAGGCTGACAGTGTGGCGTGTGAATGCGGACCGACCGAAAGTTATGACCCACTCACATTTAGCTGCGCGTGCGACACGACCTGCGGTCTCAGTTGTGCGCCGGGACTTTATTGCGATTCGAATGCCGACTCCGCAAGTTGCGGCGAATGTGTCTGCGACACCACCTGTGGGGGCGACTGTCCTACAGGACTTGTCTGCGATAGTAATGCGGGCTGCTCAGGCCTTGATGAGATGAGCTGTTCAGGCGCATCTGATTCCTGTGTCTGGGAATCAGGCCTTGGTGAATGCTTGAGTATTTTCTGCGGCCAGTGTGTCGTCGACCCAACTTGCGGTGGTTGTCCTGAAGGGGAAGCTTGCAACCCAGTGACCGGTCTTTGTGAGCCTCAGTGCCCAGATTGTGCGGTGGGCAGCGTGTGTGACCCACTCACGGGCGATTGCATTTGCGACCAGACCTGCGGCGGTTCCACATGTCCGGTAGGTTCAACCTGTGATGCGGATATTAATTCAAACAGTTGCGGTAATTGTGTGTGCGTCACCGATGCACCGACTGATGGTTGCCCAGCAGGGCAGGCATTTGACGATGGCAGTGCGTGCGCCGCATTGGCCACCGGAGGCCCTTGTGAGGCCGCCAGTGGCTGTGTGGTGGATGCCAGTAGCAACACATGTATCTCACCCACCTGCGGTCAATGTGTTTTAGATGCCACCTGCGGCGGCGACTGCCCGGCCGGGTTTATCTGCGACCCACTGTCCGGACTTTGTATTCCTGATTTCAATTGCGGTGGTTGCCCGCCGAACTTTGAGTGTGATCCACTGACCGGGGTTTGCGTACCACTGGGAGGGTAAGGGTTAGTCCACCAACACATGGTCTGGCGTTCCGTCACTATTGCTATCTATAGGGTGAAACAGCGAAACTGGTCTCGAACCATATCAGACCAACTCCACTCATGTTGACCGAAAGAGTGACCAGCAGGATGCCACCGTCCGTCCCACATGGAGTCGCCCCAATGGTTTCCTGTGGCACTATCCAACACAGAGAACCATTCACACATATCTACGTTAGGTGCAAAAACCCGAGAAACGCTATTCAAGCTAAAATGAATCCCGTGAATTGATGTTACGGATGTTAAACTTGTTACGTCTGATAGGATATAGAGACTTCCTAGTTCTTCAAGCTCAGTGAGCGCTTCCAGATTGTCCAAATAGGGAAGGTTATCCAGTCTGAGAATACCTGCCACGGTTCTCAGATGCTCAAGTCCAGTTAAGACTTCAAGAGATGAATCTTCAATGGTTAAACCACCATGAACTGCTGAGATCCCATCAATGCTCTGTAGATCAGCACCGTTGAAGTCACGGATAGTGAGGTCACCTGTAATGATGCCACAAGTAAAAATATCGTTAGTACCATCCTCAAGAGAATCTGAACTTAATAGATAGTCTCCTTCACAGACCCGGCTGCATGAAACGCTGGCTACCTCGATGCTCGATTGCTCTTGATGAAAAGTCATTGGATTCCATTCTTCCGAATACGAATAAGCTCCTCGAATGAAGGCTTCTATTTCACATCGAGCAAGGGAATCATTGTCTTCGATCCGGAGTGTATGAGCATTATCCAGACTTTCTGTATCCAAGCCGTCTAACTCAAGGTCTGAAGCATTGAACGCAATCAAGTTGAGGTTAGAGAGTGGCTCAAGCGATGTAAGAGAGTCGTTATTTATAATCTTAATAGAGTGGCCCTTAGCGTTGCGGTTGATAGCATCGATATCACCCCAAAGGTCGGTGATGTGCTCCAGCCCTTCAAGGCTTTTAAGCTCCGGGTTATCTTTAATTGTAATAAAGCCAACGCGGCTTAAGTTTTCCCAGGCTGGAAGGTACTCCAGTGATTCGTTATTCTTGATATAGATTGATGTGGCCGAGGTTGTGGCATTAAGAGCACTTAGGTCTGTTAATACACTGTTGTCATGAATATGTAGATCATTCAGGTTTTCGATTGGAGCGAAACCGTCCAAGCTTGTTAGTTGCTGGTTGCGCCCGATATTTAATCTGAAACTCCGTTCATCTACTTCAATATTTTGTAGACCATCAAGATTGGTGATGCCTGTGTTACTAACACTGATTCCCCAGAGCTCTGTCATCCCAGAAAGCGCAGCAAGGGTTGTGATTCCTGGGTTGTCCCAAATGATTAAATGACTCTTGATCCGGCGAAGGCCCGAGAGTGCCTGGATATCTGTGAGAGAAGAGTTGTTCTTGATGTGAATCCCATCCATACAACACCCAGTGTTTCCGACTGAATGGAGATTCTCCAATCCATTAAGACTCGTAAGTGAGGGATTGTTTTCAATATACAACCCGTTTTGAATTTCTTGAAGACTGCTGAAATCCGTTAAATCTATAAGGTTCGTACCCTTGATTTTAATCTTGCCTGTGAAGATATTACAGTCTTTGAGTTCCTCGATTTTTTCTTCGAGATTGGTGCTGTTGATATAATGACCGAAGCCTTCACAGGTAACTGATGTTTCAGGCAACAAATCCAACTGATCACCGCCGGTTTCTTGAGCGTCTGCCCTCATTGAATCCCAGATTGACATCTGCCCCATAGCCAATGCAGCATTCGGCAGTGCAAGAAACATGAGTAAGAGCCCCATAAGAAAAGCGGGGAGGTTATGTGTTCGGGGCGAGTTGTTCATTGTCTTTCTCCGTGCCGCGCGAAGGCTGGCTCAAGTTTGTTTGCACCCTTAAGAGCAATCCACGTGCCAATAATTTGTTTGGCTTGCCCAAGCTTGTAATGCTACGGGATTATTGACTTTTTTCGTCTTGTCTGGGCGGTGACTGATACTTGAGTGAACGAAATCTTCGTCGTTCTTCGTCAAAGTGACGAAAGTGACGAAAAGACTTAACCTGTCGAAACTGACGAAATTGACGACTTTTACCCTGCGTTTTATGAACTCTTTAGGAAGAAGTTCGCTGAAATCATTCGGTAATTATTTTTGGCACACCGATTGCTTTGAAAGGCACGCAACACATGTACCCACATGACCTACAGATGATTGAGGTGATGATGAAGGACATGACGACAAAGTAATTTGGAGATTTTCAAAATGAAACAAACGAATTTATCAAAGTGGATGCGTTCTTCTATTGTAGGCACTGCGCTTTTAGCCATGAGTGGCTGCGGCGGCGATGGGGCAGCGGTGAGCGACTACAATCCTGAAAGCTATCAGTTGACCACATCTGAAGTGGTGGCCACTTCAACCTCACACACCTGTGTGATCGATGCGCAGCAAAGCCTTTGGTGCTTTGGTGATGATTACTCGGGTGAGGTCACCGGCAATGGCGAGCGAAACGATGTGAAGCAGCTTACACCCATTCAAGTGTTGCCTGGCGAAAAATTTAAATTTGTTGGCGCAACCGGCGGCGCAACCTTTGCTATTAAAAACGATGGTACGCTTTGGTCTTGGGGCAGAAATAATTATGGGCAGCGCGGCATCGACAAATCCAGTGACCGGCGAGAAGATTGGAAGCCATTGCAAATTGGTGAGGATGCCGATTGGCGAATGGTGAGAGGATCCGGCAGCAACCACGGCGCATGTGCCATTAAAGAAAGTGGTACGCTTTGGTGTTGGGGCGACAATCGTTTTGGTCAGGTTGGTAATGGCGGAGCCACAGGAGCGGAAGATGAACCGGTTCAAGTAGGCACCGATACAACCTGGATGGATGTTAGTCTGGGTGTTTTCAGTGCCTGCGGCGTGAAAGAAGACCAGAGCCTTTGGTGTTGGGGTTCCAACGCCGCGGTTGTCAATGAAGAAGGCGAATTTGAAGGACGTTCAAGCCATGAGCCAGCAGCGGTTCTCGCAGATAAAAAAATCCGTTCGATGAATGTTTATGCTGATAATGGATGCGCCTTGACGACAGAGAGTGAGCTTTATTGTTGGGGTTCCAACAGCGTGGGCCAACTTCTTGGCACCCCGCCGGTCTCTGAGCTTTTGGGTACACGCAAGATTGTCAGCAACGATAATTGGAAAAAGATTGCGGTGGTCGCCGGCACATTTTGCGGCTTGGGCCAAGATGGCACCGTGGAGTGTTGGGGCGGTAACCTAGCCGGATCCCTTGGTAGAGGTATATCCGATGCAGATCTGCTCCACACGACTGTCATAGCACCGGTGGTATTTGATGGATTTTTCACCGACCTAACCGGTGGCTTTGCCAGCTTTTATGGGCGAACCATCGACGGTGAACTTTATGGCTGGGGCAATGGTACTTGGGGCCGTTTGGGTCAGGGCACTGACCAGGCTGAATACACCACACCCGTATCCATTACTTTGGAATAAAATAGAACAAACGCAATTCTTTCTGAATTGAACTTTTTAAAAATTAAAACACACACATAGACCGCGCCCTTATTGGGCCTGGTTCACACTGGAGAAACTTATGAAATCCCTCCCCCTCGCGCTCCTTGCTGGAGCGTTATGCACCACCCTTGCGTCTTCTGCCGTAGCTATACCGTTAGAAGACTACTATGAATCAACCTCTGATATGCTTCACTTAATCGATTGGCGTGTTCACGATGCCGTTGATGAGAATTTAAAAGAACGCAATCTGGATAACGCAAATCCACAAGTTCAAACCTGTTACCGTGCAGGTAACGTAGAAGCTGAAGTCCGAAAAATATTCAGTGAAGATGACCATGAGAGCAAGCGTTCAACCATGAATGGCATTACCACTGCTGTTTATGAGTCGCTGAAGACTCCACTGGTTGAAGAGGAATTCTTCGCAGGTGTGCCGACGAGAGAGGGCTCTGGTTTTGAATTTACACAGTTTATAAATGCCGCGCGCGCTGATGGCAGTTACAACAGCATCACTGAAGAGCAAATGGCTGCTTCCAATAAGTGGATTACAAGCCCCGGTTATCTCGGGGATGTTGATTTGCTTGAGCAGCGCTCGTTGCGCAAGCATTTTGGGTACGATACAGGCTCTACCGACCATGGTGAAGATGGACTCCTGGCACTCGCTATCGGTGCACACAACGAACTTGATGGTGTTGTGGGTTTAGCCGAAGGATATGCTGAGAATACAGCGTCACCTGAAATTTCAGCGGAAGGTATCAATCCTGCATTTGATGCTGCCGCAAGCGCAGGTTCAGCTTTTGTGACTGTAAAGCAGTCGAACCGGGTCTTTCGGTATCCGGTCAATTCCAAACTTCGAAACAATGGTTTTAATAGCTGCGTTTCTGGTTCAGCTTGGGATCAGGCAAGCCAGTATCAGGCCCACTGGCCCCAGCGATGGTGCCATCAGAAGTACAAATATGTGCACACTTACCTTGGTGCGCCGCTTCATTCGTTTAACACACCTATTTGTGATTGCATCGAGCGCAATACGATTGCCATTCCAGGTACGGAATACACTGGTATTTCAACCAGTCCATCCTTTGGGTTTGCAGTGGCCAGTATTACAGAGTCTGAGCACGCTAGAGATTGGCAGCTGAGTTATAAGCTTTACAGCACCAACCCCAGCGCTTCTTTTGCGATGGCTCGAACAGCAGATGAAACCATGACGAGCACGCTTCCTCTAAACCCATCTGCGAGTGATAGCCGGATTTTGGAAGGTACTGTGAATTTACGAGATGTTGTTGCAAATCCTCCCCATACATTTTTTGCAGAGAGCAATTTCAGTGGAGACAATCCAGGACAAATGAAACTCATCGCCGGTACGATGGGCGGCGAAACAGGTGAAACTTATATCCTGGAGTTCAAGGTGGAACCGGTAGCCGATAAAGCAGAGCGTGTGTACTGCGGTATGAAGCGCTTAGGAACAGACAATCAAGTGGATATGAACCGAGCAATCCATGCGGCTACCACAGAGGTTACCGATGATATCGGTAGCTCTGTTACCAGCTGGGTAGTGAGCGCCGATGATGAGAATCGCGAGGTCACCCTGGGCAACCAGACGACGCTTTTATTAGGCGACCGAGAGATTCATACCGGAGGAACTGGCAGTGAACTTGTTTACAATTTGAAAGACCCAAGCATTCCGGCAAGCGGCAGTCTGATGGATTTTAACTCGGTCATGAAAGTGGAGATTGATTTCCCTGAAATTCCTATGGGTATGGTTAATGTTGACCCTGCGGCTGAATTTCATGTCACCCGTGATGAGGGAGTGGAGATTCGCTCAAGCGGCAACTTCGGAAGATTTTCAACGGGTCACGAAGATTGGATGGTTGCTACGGGCAGAAACGGTGGTTCACTTAAAGGTTCCGGCGCGATCGGTCCGGTCCAGGTGGGACTTGAAGGTAATCTAACGGTTGGTGTGAAAGCCAGTGTAGAGTCGGAAACCACCATCACTTCCTTACAAGAAAAACGGATGGAGCAGAACAGCCATACCGAGCGCGTTTTCGATGGTTGGGCGGGCTGGGGATGGTTTCGCTGGCCGCGTTATCGAAACGTTACGGTATTAGATGATGTCGTTGGTACTGAAGATAACGGTCCG
>JABJBS010000300.1 GCA_018668695.1 Deltaproteobacteria bacterium | reverse complement strand
AACTTTCAGAACATGTGCGCGCCGTTCGTGAGTTCGCTTTGTCGGCTTCGCATCTCGTCGATATTTCGCAGGCCGATCTCCTCGCGGACCGAATGGGATCAGCTCTCTCTCTTCGTGTAACCATTATCAACGGAGATGGGCGCGTGCTTGGAGACTCCAAGCTTGCTCCAGGCGACGTAGCGAGCCTTGAAAACCATGGCTCTCGGCCCGAGTGTCTAGCCGCTCAAGAATCAAATATCGGAATAGCAAGGCGTTACAGTGCAACGCTGCAGACCGATATGCTCTACATGGCTTTGCGTTATAAGCGCAGCGATGGAGCGGGTTGGGTTCGCGTTGCGATGCCCCTGCAAGAATTGAATGATTTAGAGCGCCAGATTCAGAGCCTACTTTTGGTGGCCGCGGTCTTGGCTTTGTTTTTTGCCTTGCTCTTAAGCTCTTTGGCATCACAGGTGATTTCACGAAGATTACAGCGTTTGGTAAACAATGTGAGAACCTTATCCAGCCGAGCGATTGAAAGCAGAACCGAGTCTGATACGCGTGACGAGTTTGGCCTCTTGGCACAGTCTATCGACAGAATGTCGGAAGATTTAGAGCTTGTCGTTAAAACCCTGGCTCAAGAACGAGACCAATTTGGCGCAGTCTTACAGGGCATGCAAGAAGCAGTCATCGCATTTGGTCGCAATTTGCAAATCACGACGATTAACGAGAGTGCGAAGCAGCTTTTTGGTTTAGGCGAGGGATTGATAGGCACCCCTGTTAATAAAGTTCCGAGTCTAGCAAAGCTATACCCCGTCTTGCAGCCTCGAATGGCGCATGCCGTGTCTGATGAATTTGAACTGGATGGAATCATCGCGCCAACTGTTCTTATCCGTATCACACCCCTGGCAGGATCTGGCGGGGGAGTGATCGTTGCGCACGATGTAACAGAGATACGGCGCCTGGAGCGGATGCGGCAGGACTTTGTGGCAAATGTTTCCCACGAGCTTCGAACACCGGTTTCGGTGATTCATGCGAATTCTGAGACCCTCCTAGATGGTGCCTTGGACGACAGAGAGCAAGGGCCTCGCTTCGTCGAAGCGATTCATCGAAACGCCGCCAGACTTGGGAGCCTAGTGGCTGACCTTTTAGACCTTTCGCGTATTGAGGCAGGCCAAAATGTTCTGAACCTGGAAGTCATTAATCTTGTGGGCGCAGGAGCCCGTGCTTCGGAGGCCATTGCTATCTCGGCGGGGAAAAAGAACACGAAAGTGGTCAACACGATTCCCGAAAATCTGGTTGCCCTGGCTGATTTTCAGGCTTTGGACCAGGTTCTCCTTAATCTCGTTGAGAACGCAGTAAAGTATACGCCAGAGGGCGGTGAAGTGATTGTTCGTGCTCGTGACCTCGACCAGCGTGTTCGAATTGAGATTGAAGATGATGGCCCAGGTGTTCCTGCAGAGCATCGCGAACGCTTGTTCGAGCGTTTCTATCGAGTTGATCCGGGCCGCTCAAAACAAATGGGTGGAACCGGCCTCGGGCTCGCCATCGTAAAACACCTCGTCAACACCATGGACGGTAATGTTGGTATGGCGCCGGCCGCTAAACAGGGTTCAATCTTTTGGGTAGAGCTTCCCAAGCCGAACTAACAATCCACTTCTTCTAAAGCCGTTTCTCCCATAAAAAAAAGGCGCGCAATCGATACCGACTGCACGCCTTTTAATCGTTAAGCATTACGGGATTTAGAAGCCTGCTTGGGTCTTCACAAATACCGCGTGGCTGTCATCGCCTGCTTCTGGCATAGAGCGCTCATAGATGAGGCCTACGCTGATTTTTTTGGCGAAGTCATGAGTCAAGCCGCCGATGATTCTCATCGTGGCATCGTCATCTACACTGGTGTCGGGGTCCATACGGTCCAGGCGCATCATTAAGTTTCCAACTGATGGAATCTTAGGTAGCAGCGTTGCAGAGAAGCCCATTCCGGTAATGTCGCCTGCTGAAGTGAATAGAAACTCGCCCCAGGCTTTAACCATCTCGTGCTTGAATCCAACAGAACCCGCGGCAATCATCGCTGCGTCGCTTCCGGCACCCACATCGTAAGAGATGAATGCGCTGATTGGCATCGACATATCGCCACCTGAGAGTGGGTCGACTGTTACACGGACCTGAGTCGCTTTGCCGTCGTCAGCTTCCTTTTTACCATAGCCAGAGCCATTGATAATGGAGACTTGGTAGTCAACCAATCCGTCCATGTGCTTACCCATGACGTGAATACCCAGGTCGGAAGACGAGAGAACTTTAACTTCGTCAGCGAATGCCTTGGAGATCCAGCGTTGGCCAACAAACTTGTCATGCTTACCGATAAAAGGTGTACCGGCAGCACCAAAGCGAAGCTTCAGGCCAAGGTCTTTGTTTTTGTATTCTAGGTAGGCGTACTTTAAAAATGCACGAATTTTCTGGTCATCTTTAAACTCAATTTCAACATCTGGATCGCTGGTTCCGATACTGCTTTTGATGTTTCCTACATCTGTTGTGACCCGCGCAGAAAAGCTGTCGGTCATTTTTGCTTTGAAGTTTAAGTATACACGTTGGATTTCGAATACGTTATTTGGTTTCGCGTCTTTAGATAGGTCGTAATGGTAGTTTGCGAAAATGAGGCCGCCAATCTTAAGCTTTGGCTCAAAGTTGGTTTCTTCAGCTTGTGCAGCTGAGAATGGAATCGCTGTGACAGCGAGAGTGATTAGGAAGGTTCGAAGGTTTGATTTCATTACATCATGCTCCTGTTAAGCAGTTTTTTATCGACGTATGTGTGTCGACTGTTGTGAAACCATTCTATGAATCGAGATGTCAGGTCAAATACAGATATGTGTCGTCTTTGTGACAAAACATTTTTTTGATCACAGAGCCTTGAGATGACGTTCTTCGGCTCGTTGGAGAGGAATACACAAAGCGCTTCCTATAAATACCATACAAATCGAGGCAATAATGCAGCTCGTCAAGCCGCTCGCTCCTTGGCCAGCCCATTGGAAGAGTGCGCCGGATAAAACGGTTCCAAGAAGCCGGCCGGCCGCATTCGACATATAATAAAAACCCACATTTAGCGCGATGGTATCCTCGGCTGCATAGGCAACCACGAGGTAGCTGTGGACCGTACTGTTCACGGCGAAGACGATGGCAAAGACAACAAGGCCTGTGATGATGACGACCGTTGGTGAGAGTTCGGTCTAAAGCCCGATGAGAATACCAACGAGTGGAAGAAGCAAAGCGCCTTTCCAGCGCCTCAATTGTTTGGCGGACGTAGGCTGAGCTGCGGGGGCTGATGATTTGGATATAAATGCCGGGGCGGAGGCTTGCACCATACCGTATCCAATAATCCAGAACGCTAAAAAACCACCCACGGCTTTATGGGACCAACCCAACGAAGCTGAAAGGAAAATTGGGAGCCCGACTACAAACCAAGCGTCTCGTGAACCAAAGAGGAAAAGCCGGGCGGCTGAGAGCCACTGGAGACGTTTGTCTGTGGGTATAAGACTCTTGAAGCTAATGGATGCGCGACTTTTTCCAGGGGCTTTGGGAAGAGCTAGAGTGGACGCTGCCCAGGTTGCTGCCAGGATGATGGCCATAGCGAAGCATGCACCGCCAAAGCCCATGCTGGTTAAGAGAAAGCCTCCAAGAAAGAAGCCAACACCTTTGAGCGTGTTTTTGGAACCAGTCAAAATGGCAATCCATTTAAGCAAACCGGCTTGGTCGCTGTCTGGCACAACCATTTTGATGTAGCTCTTGGAACTCATTTTGGTGAGGTCTTTGGCAATTCCGCTAAGGCCTTGCATGGCCATGACAAATGGAACCGTCAGATTGGATTCACCCAGGGCCAAAAGACTGCAAGCTGTTACCTGGAGTAGGAGCCCGGAGCCGAGTGTAATTTTGAGGCCGTGTTTGGCACCAAGCCATCCGCCGAAAAGGTTGGTGACCATGCCAAAGAACTCGTAAAGAACGAAGAGCATAGCCAGGGATAGAGGCGAGAAGCCTTGTTCATGAAGACGAAGCAGCACCAGCATCCGCAGGGCACCATCGCTGAGGGTAAATGCCCAGTAGGTAGCAGTGATAATGGCGTAGTCACGAACGTTGCGCATGGTATTTTTCTTAGAGGTCTTTAGCCACGAGCTTTGTGAGTTCCATCATGCGGTTCACATAGCCCCATTCATTATCGTACCATATCATTACTTTAACCAATCGCTTACCCGTTACCCGTGTGCTTAATGCATCCACGATGCCGCTGCGAGGGTCCCGTGCATAATCACTGCTCACCAGAGGCCTGGTTTCGTAGCCGAGAATGCCTTGCAGAGGTGCACTCTTAGATGCCTTCTCAATCGCGCTGTTTACTTCTTCAACGGTGGTGTCACGCTGCATCTGAAACACGCAGTCGGTAAGGGAGGCGTTATGAACGGGGGCTCTTACGGCGATACTATCTAACTTTCCTTTGAGCTCTGGGATGATCAAGGTGACCGCAGTGGCTGAATTGGTGCTGGTTGGAATCAAATTCATTTGGGAAGCCCGCGCCCGGCGAGGGTCTTTGTGGGCGCAGTCGTGGACCGATTGGGTGTTGGTCGGAGCGTGAATGGTGGTGACCAGACCATTTTCAATGCCGATAGCATCGTGAAGGACTCTTACGACCGGGGCGAGGCAATTGGTAGTACAAGAGGCCGCGGTTACGATTTTAGCGTTTTCGGTATCCAAACTTTGGTGGTTGACGCCCATCACAATATTCGGCGGGCCATCTTTCACGGGGGCAGAGACGACCACGCGTTTTGCACCGTTCTCGAAGTGGGGCATCAATCCAGCTGTGGTTCTAAAAGCCCCGCTGCACTCTAACACGAGGTCTACGCCAAAGTCTGACCAAGGTATTTCTTTGGGGTTATTGAAGCTTGTAAAGGCGATGGGCTTGCCCTCGACAAGGATACTGGTGCTGTCGGCCGAACAAGATTTGTCCCAGCGGCCCTGCACGGTGTCAAACTCCAGCAGGGTAGCCATATTTTCAGCGCTTGCGTGGGGTTCGTTGATGGCAACAAACTCAATATCTTGATTGCTATAAGAGTGGCGCAGTGCCAGCCGGCCCATGCGCCCAAATCCATTGATACCAATCTTAACCATACTTCACTCCGTGGTTTCACTCATGTCATGAGTTTGAGAACTACGTATCTGCTTAACCTGCGTCAAGCGATATAATGTGAAGATCTTGCAACAAAGAGAAGAGCTACCCAATATTTTAGATCTGGTAGGGCCATGGAGCCTAGGGATTTGGACTTTGGACTAATTCCTCTGCTTCCGCGCGAAGTCGATAGGACATGGTTTTGAGCTCATCCAGGGCGCCTAGCCAATTGTTTGAGTTTAAGTGCTGGCCATCTTGTAGCGAAGCCTCTTCCACACTGTCGGCAATTTGCGCTTGCCATGTATCCAAGAGTGTCGCGACGTTTCCTGCTGTATAGGGTCCCTCTAGAAGAGTCCCAACCGCTGCTTTGTAATCTTCTTGAAACGTGGCCCAAGCAGAGATGAGAGGGTCGCAGGCTGAAGGTAAATAACCAAACGGCCCGAAGCTTACCGGAGCACAGTCATCGGGCTCTTCGTCCCAAGCTATTGGTAGTGCTACCATACCACCTTGTTTAAAAGTGAGATCTGTATCCCAGGGTATAAGCCACATACGGTCTTTTTCTTCTTCTTCATACCAATAGTAATTGTGATTGCCGCACTCGCCGGTGTTGCCACCCTGTCCTAAGTCAACATTGCAATACCAGTGCATGATGCCATCGTCGTTGCGAATGGTTCGGTCAACTGCGAGATAGCTTGCCATGTAGGAACGGTCTATCCAGGCATCTGATACGGCCGCACGGTCAGCCTTGTTTGGGTTCTCCAACTCAGCTCGAAGCCGCTGCATTTTTTCAACCGATGGATTTTCATCTTCATTGGTTTCAAGTGCATTGATGTATGACGCATCGTCTTGGTGAATCGGCCAGATCTCTTTATAGAGGTTGCCTTTACCGCCATCGCCGAAACGCGAACGTGTGAAGCGCCCATCGATTTGTTCAACCAACAAAAAGAGTCCGGCCAACTCTCCGTTAACCAACACTTTGATAGGCGTGGTGCGCGGGGCTGGGATACCCATGGAACGAAAGAGGTAGTAAGAGAGTCTCTCACGCATCAACGAGTCATCACTGTTCATAGAGTGGAATTGTAGCTTTTTGAGACCATGAAACTTTTGGTCGGAATCGGTGTAGTTTAGTTTGACCTTCATGGACAACTTAATGCAGGTTTTTGGTCCGGAGGGTGGGAAACCCATGACCTCGGTGCATCCAATGTAGCTTCCTGCGCTGCCTTTGTAGCGTAGGCCCACATCGGGATATTCTTCACCCTCAAATTTTAGGGTTGCCGGAACATAGATTTCGGCGACGGGGTCATTGTCGATAAATGCAAGGTCTTCTGGAGTAACGACCAATTCGAAAGTACGAACGGACTCGCTCTCAAAAAGAAAGCTGGCATCGTCATCTGGGTTTGTGATTGTGGCTGGTTGCAACTCAGGGTCGGGCTCAGTCTCAGTTTCAGTCTCGGTAACATCAGGTGTCACTTGAGGAGACGATTCGGGTTCGGTGTTGCATCCATTCAAGAAGCCAGTGACCAATAAACATCCAACTAAAGCTTTTAAACAGTATCTCATCGTATGGGTATACTCCCGATTTCTCTCCCAGAGGTCAAAGTGCGCATGCACTAAATAGCAAAGAATACCCCGAAATATCTAGGGTTTTGAGCTGAAAGTGTCATTTTCAAAGCATCTGTACCTATTTTTATTGGCTCTTTACTTCTCGGGGACTAGAGATTGGCTTTTAGACCCAGCGTCGGCAAGACATAACGAAACCCGTTGCCGCTTAAAAGTCCGCCCGATTCACGGGTCACACCAACGTTAAGAATTTCAACATAGAAGTCTAAAAGCCACTGATTAAATACAATGCGCTTGTCGATGCGCAGATCGATTCGCCAATTGGGCTGCGAGCGCCCGCTGGCAACCCCGCCATTGTCAGTGCTTAGGGGCGTGCCTGTTTGAAACACCAGTCGGCTTCCGATTTCCCAGTTGCCGGAAAATTTGAAACCCGCCACGAGGTTGAGGATATGGGTCCGGTCGAAATCGTAGGCGACGTAGCGCTCGTCACGTCTGCGTTCACTGCGTGCCAGCGCATAGCTAAGCCAGCCAAAGAAGTGTCCGTTGTCATCCTTGCGAAGTATGACCTCAAGACCGTACGCTCGGCCGGTCGAGTCACTGGAAAGCCCGGTTAGCCATTCTTGCCCGTCCGGGTTTGCGGCAGAGTTAGAAGAATTCTGATTGGTTTGCTCTTCTTGGTTTTCACTTAGGTTCAGTTCGAAAAGTGTAGGGTCGAGATGATTGTAGTAAACTTGAAGGTCTAGGCTCCACTCAGCGTTTATGCCCCATTTCGTACCAATCATATTTTGGTAAGACTTGAGTAGGCCTAGATCCAAGGCGGTTACACTCAAGCCGGGTAGCGTGAAGTAAGGTCGAGGAGGTTGTTGGTAAATGCCACTGGCTGCTTTGAACCAGAGGCTTTGGTCGTCTTGTTCGAATACCTTACCGCTTATTTGGAGGCGCGGCTGGATGCCCCAATGGGATTGTTGGGTGTTGGAATAAACATCGACTCGAACTCCAGGGGTGATGAACCAAGCGTCTAATGGTTCATAGGTAAGGGCAAGCCAGCTTCCTGCATCCTTATGAAGCCCACTACTGGCTTGTGTTAGGAACTCCTGAGTGGGGTTGTCGGATGTCGTTGAGTTCATGGTGTCATCGGATAGACTCAGTTCTCTAAACTCTGCCTCCAAGCCGGCGATGATTTTAAGTGAGTGGAGAACGTTCCATTGCCAGTCAAGGTGGGGTGCTATCCCAAAGCTTGTTGCAGAAGGATCTGCGGATTCCAGTGCACTTAAGTCATAACTTAGGGCAACATGGTAGTTGCCAATCAGCGCAGAGGATTGATGACGCAATTTGAAAATGATTTTGTGGAATTCAGCCCATAAAGTTGGCTCTCTAAACTCTACGAGTTCGCCATTCTCGTATTTGGAGTCTAAGGTCTCAAGCTTGTCATGGGCGCCCAAGAACATGGCCGAGAGAAACAATTTACGGTCGCCCCAGCTGATACGCGTTTGGTAGTCCCAGTAGCTCAACCTAGTTT
>JABJBS010000299.1 GCA_018668695.1 Deltaproteobacteria bacterium | reverse complement strand
TTCATGGTAATCCGCAGCGGTTTGTATTCAACGCCTAATCGCTCAATGCTTCGTGTGTTGTCCATTTTTAAGGGAATGCCAATGTTACGGGCAACATGCTTCCAAGAGAAGCCTAAGAGCGGTCCGAAGAGATATCCCATAAACTTAGGCACCTGACGCTTGGGCAGCTTGAGCTTTGAGCCGACATCTTCTCGGAGCCCTGCAACCACTTCCATCACCCCAATCTCTTCGCAGGAAAGAATGTGGCGACCTTCGGCATCTTCTCGAATGGCACCTTCTACGTGGGCAAAAGCAACATCGCGAACATCCACCCAGGCTGTATAAAATTCCATCATACCAGCCGCAAACTTGCCGTTGATGAGACTCAAGAGAAAATCAATACTGGCAGAATCATTACGCGAAGTAAGCGATGGTCCCATGACAAATCCAGGGTTAATCGTCACCATATTCCAGCGCTCCTGAGCCTTGCACATTTTCCAGGCCTCCTCTTCCGCCAGCCTCTTGGAATAATTGTAGGGCGCGTGGTCAATGCTGCTGGTTTCGTTCCAATGCTCCTCTGTTAAAACCCCACCTTTAGCCGCACATTCGGTGGTATCACCGAAAATAGCCACAACCGAAGATGTGAGTACGACCCGCTTCACAGATTCTGTGGCGTTGACGGTATTCAAGACGTTTCGCGTGCCCTTGAGAGCTGGATCAATCAAGCTTTTCTGCGGATCTTTAATCTTACCAACGAGAAAAGGCGAAGCCGTATGAATCACAATTTCATTCCCAGCGATGGCCTCGGCAAAATCTCCATCAACCAGCAAATCGGCCTTAAAGAGCTTGAGCGTGCCGGGCAGCTCCTCTCCCATCTTCTTAAGGTGCCCAACTTTCTTTTCATTGGAAGGGTCTCGAACTGTGGCATGGACGGTGGCACCACGCTCAAGCAACTGATGAACGACATGACCGGCCACATAACCGGTGGCTCCAGTGACTGTAATCGGACTTTGAATGGGAAATGACATTGGGCTCTCCTTCACAACAATCTTACCTATCAAGGCAGTTACGAGCGACTGTCATGCCATTGAAGAATACAAGGCACTCAGAAGCAAGCTGAAGCTACAATAGGATAAAGTTGTGAGGATTGGTTGAGGCACAAAGAAATACTTCGCTAAGAGCCTACACCTTTTCAAGGCGTGGCTGCACTACGATAAAACCTGCGGTTTTCAGGTAGGTTAGGAGCCTTCAATAGAAGCCAAATCCCACTCACAAGCATGAAAATCGCTGCCCAGAAGCGTAGGAGGCCCTTTGACCGGGTCTGGCCACGGCTCCTTGGGGTAGTACTCATGAAAATGCGCGAACATGTCCGAATAGTCCCGGTACCCAGGATCATGTGCTCCAAGTAAGGGAAGAATCTCGCGACCAAAGAAATGATCCGTCGGCAGCTCAAAAGGATTCTCGGGAAAATAATTACTATCGTGAAGAACAACAAAGTCGGCACGCGATTTCATAGCTCGAATCGTCTTCGTACGAGCTTCCCACGGCGCTTGGTCAACGAAAACCACGCCCCACTGCACATCACTCGATGTGATGGTCTTTAAAAAGGGATCCCAGTGGGTGCAGTCGTGATACTTACCGCCGCAGCCTTCTGGAGACACCAAATAGAATCGGTGCCAATCGGTTTCATACTTATCTCGATACTTGCCCAGCCATTCGGGGTTGTTATCCACACTAATGAGCCTTCGTTTGGTGGCTTTGCAGAGTTCATGCAGCATCACCGTGCTGCCTTCGCCACATCCAAACTCAATCACTGGTCCAGTCGTGCGCTGAACTGCCTCGTAAAGTAGGAGTTGGTGGGTCGCGAAGCCATTTCCAAAATCGTATGCAAAGTTAGTCATGAAGGTTCATCGACAGAAACCACGAATCCTTTAGCGACATTCAACACAATCGTTTTTTTATTTCCTGGTCATGCACCCAATACTGAACAAATCATCAATTATTTTAGTGTGATAGGAACTGGCATCCCCCCCGAAATCTCCTTATGATACCCAGATATTCAAGAGGAAATCATTCGTGCAAAATCTGAAACCAAGCGATATCGAACGGATCTACAAAGAGTTTGTAGAGCCCAACCACACCCGCGATTACATGAACCGCTACCTCTGCTTTCCAACAGAACTCAACAATCAAACCTGGACCTGGGAAGGCAAAGACCTACCCCGCGTCATGGCGCTGCTGGAGTTTCGCAGAATAAGTATGGAGCGTAAGCTTGAAGCTCAAGAACTCCTCACATTCAACGGAATCAACGACCCAGAACTCGCTTATCTCCCGACCCAGAATCACGACAACGTGGAGTACCTCGACAACCCCGAAAAGTTCGACCTTCACACGCTAGATCTCGATAAAAAAGATTACGATTTCATTATCTGTAATCAGACACTCGAGCATCTCGTGAATCCAATTCAATGCCTAGAGAACCTAAACCATCACCTTAAACCCGGTGGCTATTTTTATACCAACGTCCCCGCCAACAACATTCCGCACGATGTACCCCATCATTTTTACACAGGCTTCACCCCCGTCGGGCTTGGAGCCATTTGTGAAGCCGCAGGTTTCGAAATTGTGGAGATTGGTCAATGGGGCAACTTAGATTACATGATGCTGATGATGGGAAACCAAACTTGGCCCGATTACACATGCATGCGAATGCCTGGAAAGAACGAGCCACAAAACCCAATCATCACTTGGGTGCTTGCACAGAAAACCTAAAAGAGAAGCGCGAGGCCAACCTCAGGCAACCAACGACTGCACTTAACGTTTAGCTCTGGAATCGACTCGCAACCCAAATCATACTCAAAAACGGCGCCACCTGAGGCGATCAGATTGGCTGCTAAGTCCCAACTGATTCCCAGCCGGGCTCCCAGGATATCCTTATCATCCACACCCTTGATGAAAGCATGTTTATAAAAGCCCCCAACATAAGGCATAAATTCACCAAGCTGCGTGACGGTGTAGCGAACCCCGGGGCTCAAGACGAATAAAGATGGATCGGCGCCGAGCCAAATCTCTGCGCCCAGCTCAAGCTCCAATCCATCCATCACGAAAAATCCAACACCAGGTCCCAAGATAAAATAACGTTCAACCCCAAATGAGCCGGTACCGAATCCCAATGACGCGCGCGTGGTTCCCTCTTCAAAATATCCGGCGTGGGCTGGCGCTGCACCCAAGCCCATGATTATCCCTATGCCTAGGCATAAACACTGTATCTTGATCGTTCGTATTCGAGGTGTCATCTTCAAATCCTAAGGTGGTTGTTTGAAGAATAGCATTCATCAAACACGATGCTAAGCTTTTCCGCAATCTGCCTTTCAAAACAAAGGCGGCCTCCCAATGCTGAAACAATCCATACACGCGTTACCGCTCACCTTGCTCTTTTGGTACCTCGTTGCTTGTAGCCAATCCGTAACCACGATGCCTTATCAACCGTGTGAGCTTGTTGGCACACAACCTTCAGATCTTGAATCCACCGACCTCACAGGCTTTTCTGGGGCAGCGGTTCTCGAAAACCTCAATGAACCGGTGTCCGTTCCCATCACCTATGAAAATGGCGGCAGATCCGTTCTCACCGCACGTATCACCTACGCTAATGGGTCGGTCCAAGAGGTCGAAAAGGTCCTGAATGGATATGACGACGGCCTCTCTCTCGATGAACCATGCACAAATTATATCAATATTGAAACGAACCTTACCCTGACCACCGAAGACGGGTTGCTCAATCTTGTGGAAACAGTTCAACTCCATGCTTTTGGATTAAACCATGCCATTGTAAATCATGAGGTGCTTTCTGGAGCTCTTGATGCCCTATGGAATGCAGCCGCAGTAGACACATCAAGCTCAGACCGGATTCGTTACTACCTCAACAATACGTGGCATGAAGGCACGATAAGCGGCGATGCCAGGGCCACCGTTGAGCCTGGCGCAAACCCAAGCGCGTCAAGTGAGAGCATCACCACTATTGAGCTTAAGGGCCTCGCTGACTGGTAAAAACATGTTACGCACATTGGTCCACAACAAAGCGCCCGATTAAATGGGCCAATTTAATAAATGAAATCAGCGCGGTAGAAGATACCACCGGTTATCGCTCTTACCGATGAAGCCCTGGAAAGAGCGATCGATCTATGCGATGTATCTGCCTGGTTGAATATCACCTGGGCAATGCCAACCTTGGCTTTGAAGGTAGGCCGAACCAAATCTGATGAGGAGTTTTCACGTGAATTTTTATCCAAACGCAAAACTTGCCATTGTTTTCGCAGTGATGGCTGCTTCGCTCACTCCGGCTGGGGCACTTGCCGATGCAGCCAAAGCTGGCCTCGAGATTGCGAAAAAAAATGACCTCGCGAATCAAGGCTTTGGGTCGGAAGCGTCGGTTATGGAAATGAAACTCATCAACGCGCACGGCGACGTTACAACCCGGCGCATGAAAAGCGAAGTCCTTGAAGGTTCCGGCGAAGGCGACAAGTCGGTCGTGATTTTTCAATGGCCAGCAGACGTCAAGGGCACAAAGATGCTCACGCACTCCAAGAAATCAGCCGACGACCAACAGTGGCTCTTCCTCCCCGCTATCAAACGCGTCAAGCGCATCAGCTCTCGAAATAAGTCTGGTTCTTTCATGGGCAGCGAATTCTCCTACGAGGATTTAGGAAGCCAGGAAGTCGAAAAATTCACCTACGAGTTACTGGGTGAAATGAAATTTGAAGGCCGTGATGTTTGGCATATGAAGCGTATTCCAACCGACAAACGTAGCGGATACAGCAAACAGATTGTCTGGGTTGATAAAGGATACAACGCTCCTGTAAAGCTCGAGTATTACGACCGTAAAGGTGAGCTGCTCAAAACCGCGAGTTTCAAGGAGTTCAAGCAGTACGGTAAATTTTGGCGCGTTGGTCAAATCAACATGGTCAACGCCCAGACCCGAAAGCAGTCAGTCATTACTTGGAGCGAACGAACTGTTGGCAGCGAAGTAGATTCAGAAAACTTCGACAGCGATAACCTGGCCGATTGATGCACCCCGCTCGCCAATTGCTCTTGCCAATCGTTCTCGCACTTCTGGCCGCCACACCAGCCTGGGCTGGGTGGTCAAGTCAGGGCGAATTGGCTCTTGAAGGCCGGCTATTCCTAGACGACGACAACGAAACGACCATCGACCAAGCACTGGGGATGATGGGACGGGTGCAAATTGATCACCGCTACAAATCTTTCAAAGAACGGCTTCGGGTATACGGGCGCCTCGATCAACAAGATCCGGCACGCACCATCCTGGTTATCGAGGAAGCCTGGGCCCAATGGAAATTCAAGCCCTTCAAACTCAGAGTTGGTTACGACCTCCTTAACTGGACGGCGACAGAAGCATTTCACCCAGCCGACATTTTCAACAGCCGCAACCTTGATAGCGATTTACAGAATTACGAAAAAGTCGGTGAGCCGATGGTTTCGTTGGCCGTAAAAACAGCCGTTGGAAAATTTACGTTCTACCATATGCCCACATTCGTTCGGCCGATTTTACCATCCCCCTCCTCCAGGCTCTCCTTTGCTCCGGGTCAAGACTTGGGCGTGAAGCGAATGGATGTATCCGGAAAACTCACCAGCCGCTGGTTTGCGCCCCAGTTTGGGCTGAGATGGCGTTATAGCTTCGACAATGCCGATATCTCGCTACACGGCATTCATCACCAAGACCGCAGTCAGCCCTCGGTTATTATCTTCGATAATACTCCCACTGCTCTTTTCCAGACCGTTACCCAGGTCGGCGGAACCTATCAGCACGTGGTTGAAGGCTTCATTCTCAAACTGGAGGCCGCTTGGCGTATCTTCCATAAGCCTGCAGATGAGGACCAAGGTATTTTATTTCTTGATGGAACGAATGGTAAACCAGACCACGGCCGTATCGCATTTGGGTTAGAGTACGGGCTTGCTCACGATGCCGGGTCCGAATCAACGTTGTTACTCGAGGGCCAGTCCTTAGTTGGCACCAGTCGTGAGACAGCAAGTATGTTGGACACGTTTCAAGCGGATGTCTTGCTTGGCTACCGCTTCGCCTTCAATGACGAGGCCAGCACCAGCTTCATTATTTCCGGCATCGCAGATGTAGAACATCTGGACGAGTTCATAGGTAGCTTTAGCTTCGAACGCCGCATCGGTGAAACTTGGATTGCTAAAGCATCCGTTCGCATCCTCACAACTGCCGATCCCGTTAGCGTGTTGGATGCGAAACCATTGCAGAGACTGCGCCAAAGTGACCATGTTGGCATTCAGATTACACGACACTTTTGATTCGAGAGGTACCTAATGAATCAATCAAAACCCACTTCTTTTGTCGGACAAGGATTTGTCGACACCATAGGCAAACACCCGTGGCTGATTTTATTAGTTGGTCTGGTAGTCTTAGGCGGAATCATGCCGGGCCTGAAGAAGATTCAAACAGACTTCAGTCATAAAGGTTTCTTCTTCGACGACGACCCTATGCTTCTCGAGTTTAATGCCTTTGAAAGACAATTTGGAAACGACGACTCTCTAATCATCGGCGTTCATAGTCCGTCTGGCATTTTCGACGTAGACTCCGCTTCCCTGGTTCAGGAACTCACTGAAAAAATGTGGCTCATGCCCGATATTATCCGGGTCACCTCTTTATCGAATTACTCGTGGGTGCATGCCGAAGGCGACGATATCCTGGTGGACCCATTCCTGCCGGATGACCAAGAACTTACCCAAGAACTTCTCGATAATCGCAAAAAGATTGCGATGTCTCATGAGGTTCTTCCAGACTACCTGGTCAGTAAAAACGGGAATACGGCTCTACTCTACGCCCGAATCCGACCCAGCCTCGAGGGCATTGTTGAGGCACCTCCCATTGTTGAAGCAGCCCGTGCGCTAAGCGAGAAGCTTAAGCGCAGCGACCACTCTTTTTATGTGGTGGGTGGGCCGGCCATCAACGCAAGCTTTAAAGAAGCCACTCAAACCGATCTTGAACGGCTCATGCCGATTCTACTGGGGCTTATTGTTGTATGCTTGCTCATTTCCCTACGCAGCGTCGTCAGCACGGTACTATCGCTTGTGGTCGTCGTCTTTACGATTGTGCCAGCGATGGCCATGTCGGGCTGGACGGGCTTCCCTATTACGAGCGTCACCGGCGTCCTTCCGCAAATATTAGTCGCTATTTGTGTTGCCGACTCCGTCCACATTCTCAGCGTTTTCCGGCAAGCACTGCGAGACGGCAAGCTAAAAAATGCCGCTGCTAACTACACTTTAGCCAAAAACTTCCTGCCCACACTCTTAACCAGCATATCCACCAGCATTGGTTTCTTCAGCTTTGGCACCGCCAATCTTAAGAGTCTAGCTGGTTTGGGTACCCTGGCTGGCTGCGGCGTTTTGCTGGCCTGGTTTGTAAGTTATTTTATCCTCGGACCGCTGCTTTTCATTCTCCCGTCTCTGATCAAGCCAGCTCCGCAAGAAAAGCTCCACACCCGCATCACTCGGGCAACAAAATTCACCGCGCAAGTTACAAAATTTCGTAAACCCATCATCTATGCCTTTACGCTTCTCACAATCGGAGCTGCTGGCTTAACTCTCAACAACGAAGTGAATTCTGACCCCTATCAATATTTCGCACCGGGCGTTGCCCTGCGAGATGCCAACGACTTCATTACGGGAGAGGTTGGCGGCGCGCGAGGCCTGGAAATCGTTGTGCGATCTGAAAAAGAAGATGGCGTCAAAGAGCTTGAGTTTCTAAAGAAGGTCGAGGCCTTTCAAGAATGGCTTGAAGCCAAGCCTGAAGTGACACGGACACTATCAATTGTAGACATACTCAAAGCCACTCACCGCTCGCTCAATGGCGGGGACCAAGCATTTTACAAGTTGCCGGATAACAAAGAGATGATTGGCCAAGAGCTTTTTCTCTATACCATGAGCCTGCCACAGGGCATGGACATCAATGACCGCATCACTTTAAAGAACGATGCCATTCGAGTGACCGCCTTATGGACTATCTCTGACTCAAAAAGATGGATGGCTACAGCAGCAGAGGTGGCTGACCATGCTGCCAAGTCAGGCCTCGACATTACCATTACCGGTAAAGGGAATATTTACCAAAGCATGAACCCTTACGTTGTTGAGTCTTTTGTGCGCTCCATTACCATTGCACTGGTATTAATCAGCATACTCCTGATTGTCGTGTTCGGTTCCTTTAAGATGGGTATGATTGCCCTGCTTCCAAACTGCATCCCCTTACTACTCGGCGGCGCAGCTTTCTGGTTCCTCGGTAAGTCAATCGACATTGGCAGTGTACTTGTCATGAGCGTGTGCCTGGGCATTGCGGTGGATGATACCATTCACATTTTATCCAACTACAACCGGCTGATTAAAGATGGTTTAAGCCCACAGGATGCTGCTGCGGAGGTACTCGCCCACACCAGCCCTGCACTTATCTTTACCACGATTATTCTCGTTTTAGGATTTGGGACGCTGGCATTTGCGACTTTTGTACCGAATATCTACTTCGGAATTATGACTGCGATTATCCTGACACTGGCGCTCTTCACGGATTTAACTTTTTTGTTGGCCGTGCTGACCAAACCAAACCCCGAGCAACAAGCTTAGATTAAACCTTCAAAGACTCGATGCCTGCCAATGCCAAACCTTGTGCAGGCTCCGTAGGGTGTGCAAGTACATGGTGGACGGCATCCAGGCCTTTTCCCACTGCTTCTCGTAAACTTCTTCCATGAGCTAAATGCGCTGTAATGGCAGCCGCCAACATACACCCGCTGCCATGGGTATTTACGTTTTCCAAACGCGGGTGCTTCCAATGATACACTTCGCCATTTTCGAACAAGAGGTCCACAGGATCTCCTGAAAGATGCCCACCCTTCAGTAATACTGCACACCGGTAGCGCTTACTCAGCTCTCGTGCAGCTGCTTCTTGGTCATCTCCACCGATTGGCTTACCATCCAGAAGAACCTGGGCTTCATCGATATTTGGGGTCATCAACGTGGCACGGGGTAAAAGGGAATTCTTGTAAACCTCGATGGCTTCATCGGCTACAAGCTTTGCGCCACTGGTTGCAATCATCACGGGGTCCACAACACAGGCAATCTTGGGGTTCTCTTTCAAGAAATCAGCCACCACTTGGATCACTTCAGCCGACCAGAGCATTCCAGTCTTCATCGCTCGTACGGGCATACCCGCAAAGACGGCATCTATCTGAGCCTTAACAAAGGCCGCCTCTACCCCCACCACTCCAGTTACCTCGCCCGGGTTTTGAGCTGTGAGTGCTGTGATGGCTGTGGTGCCATAGGTTCCCAGGGCAGAAAACATGCGCAAATCAACTTGGATGCCTGCACCTGCACTTGAATCAGAACCAGCCACGGAAAGTGTTACAGGAATAGTCATGACCCAGACTCCTCAGCGTTTACCGACGCGTTTGATTACGCTTAATGACTGATGGCCCCAGAAACTGACTTCGTCAAGAGTTAAGGCTGGGTTTCACCACTGGCTACCGCAGCGGCGACATCTTCGCGCAATAAAATAGAAAGTTGGATTGATGTGGACCAGCCACTGAAAGAATCTTCCATCGCCAATACGGCATAATGCCCTCGAGCTAGATCCAGCCATAAATGAAATCCAAAGAGCCCCGATGCAGAAATCACATCCACCCTCTCGCAGGTTTCGTCCCATTGCGGATTAAGGCACTCAAGCCAAACCCCAAGACCATAATGCCAGCCGCGGCTCCCATTGGTCATCGGACTGTATTCGAAAGTCACCCCAGGTGAAGCTGTGTGGTCTATCAACATCTCGCTCCACGTTGTCGGCCAATAAGCATTCGTAAGCATAGATTCTGCAAAACGTTGAAAATCTTGCATGGTGGTTTGAGCACCGCCCGATATCCGCGGGTTTTCGGTACTGGGCCAATTGTACTCAGTATTTATCATTCCCACAGGCTCAGCGACCCGTGAAGAATATAAGTCAGCCCAACTCTCCCCCGAGGCTGCCTCCGCAATAGCGGCCAAAACCTGCATGTGCGACGGTCCATAAAAGTAAGCCTCTCCTGGAACGTAACTAAACGCACTCTCGTAAATCTGTTGCGCACATAGAGCAATGGTTGTGGACTCGTCTTCCAGGCACCTCGGCGTATTGTCGCCAAAAGGTGTTCCAGAAAGTCCGGAGGTAAAAGACAAGAGTTGCCTCACGGTTACCCTGCTCCGTTCATCCTCTGGATCATCGGTCCACCACGCCAAGTAATCTTGAGGGTGATTGTCCAAGCCTAACAAGCCCTCTTCAACGAGTCGCAAAATAACCGCAGCCGTTACCCATTTGATGGCACTGGCACTCGAATAAGCTGTGGTAGCCGTGGATTCACCTTTGTGATGGGTGAAAACAACTCCATCAGCCGTGCCGACGGCAAAGCTAAGAGACTGGATGGTACTAAAAGAGATTCGGTCTCGAACCCGCTGCCAGGGATCTACCGGTTCATCTACAACATCGCTCCCGTCACTCGGCTCATTTTCTGGCTCGGAATGCTCTGGCTCGGAAGTTTCCGGAGATGAAGTAAGAGCGTCTACTGGCTCCCCTTCCAAGTCGTGGGCAGTGTCACAACCTGACATCACCAAGCAAAAACAAATTATCACCCCGAATCGCATCAAGTTCCCCGTAAGTGCAGTCCCCTCAGAATTGACCATAGAGACGCTGCTCTACCTGGTCACAGATAATGTGCTCAATAGATAAGTGCGACTCTTGAATAAACTGGGTGTTCTTGCTGGGAACCGCAATCACAGCGTCGGCCGTCCCCTCACGCAATCCATCTTCCCCTGCTAGAACGACCACAAATATTCCCATTTTTTGACACTGCTTGATAGCCTCTAAAATATTTCTTGAACCACCACTGGTCGAGATTCCTAACAAGACATCACCTTGTTTACCCAATCCTTCTATTTGCCTCGCAAATACACCTTCGTAACCACAGTCGTTCGAATAGGATGTCAGGAATGACGTGTCAGTTGTAAGCGCGAGAGCGGGCAAACTAGGCCTATCAAGTTCCTTACTCAATCGGCCAACGAACTCGGCCGCCATATGTTGGGCATCTGCGGCACTTCCGCCGTTACCACAGATCATTAATTTACGGCCGTTTCTAAAAGCGTTCTCGATCAAATCGATGGCTGTGGAGATCGCAGGCATACAAACATCACCAACCCGCAATTTGACCGCGGCACTTTCTACCAGATGACTTTTGATAATATCTTTACGGTCCATCATGTCCTCTTTAATAAACAATCCCACAGATAGTCACTTCATGATACCGTAGCAACCTTAGCGTCTCCGCACTCCTGCAAGGCACAAAGGTCCCCAACATTTACCACACGTTGACCCCATCGACAGCAGCCGAGTTAAGAGAGAAGCATGGCCCAACCCATGATTTAACCATCATCAGACCTCCTAAGCAGTGGCGCCAGGTCAAAGATAGATTTGATAACGGTGCCTGCCCGGGAGCGTGTGCCATCCTCTTGAACAACTCTGATAGTATGCCCAACA
>JABJBS010000298.1 GCA_018668695.1 Deltaproteobacteria bacterium | reverse complement strand
ATGAGCCAGGGCAAACCCTTGCTGTTCCTCTTCGCATCGTTGGTGGCAAAGAAGATCTCCCAATTAAACTCGAAGACTTAGAAGCTTGGGGACAATACACCCGGTCGGGTTTCTCCGTTCGTCTCTTCAAGGGAGACCATTTCTACGTCCACCATGCGGAGGACGAACTCTTACCTTGGCTCAGCACGACTCTGGCTAATTTATCGGCGTAACCACTTCAATGAGCTCCAGTCAGTTTCCCACAGGTCGTAAAGTTGATTACCTAAGTTTCGAAGAGTTCGGTGAGCTACTTCGAGAAATGGGCTATCCACGGGCGCGTTGGTGGGAGCGAGTGAGAGCGGAAATCTCCCTACGAGGAACTTTTCAGCAATGGTTCAAAAGGTTGGATGCACATACGGATGACCCGGAGGCAACGAGCCCGGTTTTGGAGATGCATTGCTCACCTCAAGAAAACCTGGTCGATCGACTCACCTTTCCTGAAGACCGCGGCCCGAGCCCGCTTCTCATCCGGTATCCCTATAAAAGCCTAAACCTTATGAGTGAGGGGCTCACCTTTGGGCAACTGGCGAATCGTGGGTCACTGGTTTACAGCAGCAGCTTCACGGTGGCTTTACGGGACGAAACAATCAACCCTCAGCCTTTGATGAGAGCAGCAAAGCTTATTCACAGTGCGGTGATGTTGTGGAGAGAAATAGCGACAGGAAAGCATCTAAGGGGACTTGGTGGGGACGGTCTAGAGGCAGCCTGCCTGCATGATATTTACTCCACCAATCGCATTCCTGCATCGAGCGTTTGTGATGTGCTGGAGCGCCGCCCGTATAGTTCACACATTGTTATCGCATGGGACGGGCTTTTCTTTCCGCTCACGGTTGTCTGTGATGGTGAGGCGATGACGGTATCAAAAATCTTTACCGAATTGCGGCACCTCGAATTAGACATGCGTGACTTAGGGTCTGACGGAAGGCAATGCCCGGTGGGCGCGTTGACCACGATGGAAAGAGATAAGTGGCATTATCTTCGTGAAGAGTTAAGTGAACATCCCCAGTCAAGAGAGTCCTTAGAGCAGCTTGATAGCGCCCTATTTGTCGTTTGCTTGGACCTCGACTTTCAAAATGATAACCGAGATGTGGTTTGGCGCCATTTTCGAGACATGGAAGTTGAGAACCGCTGGTACGATAAAAGCATGCAGCTGATTGTTACAGGCTCAGCAAGCGCGGCGCTCACCTTTGATGAGTCGGCCGTTGATATGCATGTCGCGTCTCAATATGCGGATCGACTCTGGGAGATATACGAACGGGATCATACGGAGGAGACAAGAGCGCTGGTCTTTGCGGATGAAGAAGAATTTGACCATCGCGAGCCTCTGGAGTGGGGGCTTAGTGAGCGGTCTTTATGGAACCTTACGGCTGAAGCATCTTCGGAGCATTCAGAGCGGCGCTCGCGTTGGAAACATAGCACTCTCAAAACCCGGAGTATGGGACGAGATTTCTTTGAACAAGAAGATATTAACCCCGATGCCGTACTGCATATTGTTTTTCAAATGGCATTTAATGCTGTTTTTGAACATCAGCCTATGGGGTTGGCGAGGATGGCACAGACTCGTCATGTCGAAGGGGGGCGCTATTCTTTGATGCCGGTCTTAACGTCGGCTGTTGGACAATTTGTCGATAGCTGTTTAAAGGGTGAGCCGACGCGCGACGATTTCCTGGGAGCTGTTGAGTCTGTGGAAGGCCGCTTAATACGCTTACAGTCTGGCTGGGATCTCACAGGGATGTTTAAAGCGTTAAGCTGTTTCGCATCGGACGGTGATTTGATCGACCGAGTCGAGGCACGGGATGCGTTTCGAGGCGGCTTGTCAGCTAACCCAGTGGTGCAGTTGCTTTTAGAGCCTCAGTGTGTGACCTCAGGCAACCCCGACCACCGAGCTGTGGATTTTGTAATACCTACAACAGCAGGCAGGAATGGCGTTTTGACTGTTTCTTACGTTATTCGACGAGGATATTGCAGAATCGATGTTTGGTCCGAGACTAAAACTCATGAGCACTTGCAGAAGTTCTGTGCTTTGGTGGAGAATGGTCTAAGGCAAATACTGAAGGTGATGGGTGAGCACTAATCCAAATATATTGGTAGCGGTGGTAGATGGCGCCCGGGACTCGAGTTTGACGAAGCAGCTTCTGTCGCTTGACCTTTGTATTTTATCTGATTCAGTTTCCGAGCCGGGATCGAACCCCGATGCATTGCGTTTTGGAGTAGGTGAGTCTGATTTGTCTCGCCCAACGGCTGAGTGGGTGTGGATTCATGAACATCCATCTCTTTCGTGGATAGAATCTCGAATTAAAGCAGGCGGCCGTACTATTTTGGGAGCAAGTGGCGCTCGCGAACTGAACGAGGAAGCACTGCAGCTTCACGACGGGATAAGTTGGTATATTGATTTTTCATTTTGTGCTCCCGATTTCAGTATCGACCAGGCGGCTGATATTTTGGCCGTAGTTTTAGAAAAAGCTGGTCACAACAGCGAACGCGAGCAAAAAAAATTACGTGTAGTGGCTTTGGAAGCTCTGACCAATGCGTGGGAGCACGGTTACGGTGGCGATGAGAGTCAAAAGATTCATGCCATTTATCGGGTAGGCTTAGATGGTTTTCATATAGAGATTTCACACCAGGGTTTAGGTTTTGACGTGAATGATGTACCGGACCCAATGGCTCCTGAAAATTTACTTTCGGAATCTGGTCGAGGTATTTTGATTATGAAGAACACTCTTGATCGGCTGGAATATAGAGATGGTGGTCGAAAGCTTGTGGGCTATAAAGCTTTTAAAAAATAGTTTAAGACGCGCTGTACGCTAAGGAGATAACGATGGATATTGTAAGAGAAGATTTAGAGGGCGTGAGTGTTCTTAAGCCTGTTGGTGATCTTACCAACCATTCCGCTCCGAAATTTCGAAAAGAGCAACAAGGAGTACTCGAAGCAGGGTTCTCAAATGTTGTTCTGAATTTAAGTGAGATTGGCTTATTGAGCAGTATCGGCATCCGAGAGATCATGTCGCTCTATAAAGATTGTGCAGGACAAGGTGGTAAGTTGGTTCTGTGTGAACTTGGAGATCAAGTCTATGATATTCTCGAAACCACAGGGCTGATGACCGTTTTTACGGTTTGTGAATCACAGGACGAAGCGGTCGCGAGCTTCTAAATAAGTGGCATTTCCCGGATTATAATTTGGGGCTTCATCACTTCTGGAAGTCTCACACTCATTCCCAGTAGATACTTCTCTTCAAGCTGACATTGCTCAAAATGCCAATGATACTGAGTGTGCTCACCCTCGGTATGATGAACAACCTCGATACCCATCTCGTCATTTTCGACCATCGAAAAATCAGCAAGTGGAATCGACATCCCCATACCCCGAACTTTGATGTAAGCCTCTTTAAGGGTCCAGTAATGAAAGAATCTCTTGGTGAGTGCGTCGGGGCCATGGGTCTGCAGCTCGGCGAACTCACGTTTTGAAAAAAAACGTTTCGCAATATCAAGGGTAGTGCTTTGACGTTCAAATGCTTCAGCATCGACTCCAACGTGGTAGCGGTCACTGACCATGCAGGCCACCAAGCCTGGGGTATTGGTGAGGTTAAACTCGAGGTATTGGCCGGCTTCAGGGTAACTCACCGAGGGTTTGCCGTAGGAATTGGTTTCAAAAAGCCAGCTTGATGGGGGCGTTGCCACATACTTGGATAGGACTTTGCGACACAGTGCTCGAGTTAGAAGGTAGAGGTCGGAATCCTTCTGAAACATAAAGCGTTGGTAACGCTCTTTCTCTTGTGTGGTAAGCTGATGGAAATACGCTTGCTTGAGGGTGTTTGAATCAAGCCCGCGATCGGTGGCCCACCAAAGGTGGACAGTTTGCGCGTCGAGGCTACTTTCCGTCGCTGATTCCATAGTGTAGGGGTATCAGGAGGATGCAGAACGAGCCAGTTGTTGGTGCTTAATTTAAGAAATCCTTTGAGAAATCGGTGGTTTACTTTCAAATAGGCCGAAGCCGAGGCACACTGTAGATGTGTCATAACTTTTGAACGAGCGATAAAACCTATGCGAATATTAATCGCGGAAGACGACGTAACGTCGCGTAAAATTCTTGCAACGTATCTCAAGCGATGGGGTTACGATGTCGTTCAAACCGCTGATGGCCACGAAGCTTGGGAGGTTTTGTCCGGGAAGAATTGTCCGCAGCTGGTTATTCTAGACTGGGAAATGCCGGGCATCGACGGCGACGAACTCTGTCGCCGGTTCCGTGAACTCGATTCAGAGTACTATGTTTATATGGTTTTACTCACCGGAAAAGACCTCAAAGAAGAGGTCGTTGCCGGTCTTGAGTCAGGCGCTGATGATTATTTAACCAAACCATTTAATGCTTTGGAGCTGCGCGAGCGGCTTAACGTCGGGCTGCGTATTTTAAGTCTGGAAAATAAGCTCAACGAGCAGATCACGCTTGTGACTGAAGCCAACGATAAAATAAACCGTGATTTACGAGCGGCGTCGACGGTTCAGCAAAGCTTGCTACCACGTGATCTACCGAACACATCCGACTACGACTTCTCTTTCTTTTACGAGCCTTGCGAGTACCTCGGCGGTGATATGGTTAGTATCTCGAGGATCGATGACCGTTATACCGCTTGTTATATTATCGACGTGTCAGGCCATGGTGTTCCGTCCTCTTTGCTCTCAGTGACGGTTGGTAATCAGATCAGCTCCCTCAGTAATCTCGCAGATCCTTCCGCAGTCCTGAATCGCCTAAGTCTGCATTTCAAAGACTTGCTTACGAAAACTGAGTTATATTTTACCTTGCTCTACGGGGTGCTTGATCACGAAGACCATGTTTTCCGATTTTGTCAGGCCGGCCACCCGTTTCCAATTGTTCGACGGCAAACCGGAGCAGAGGAAGTGTCATTCCAGGCCAATGTTCCCGTGGGATTTATTGAGGCACAATATGATACATACGAGATCCCGATTGCACCGGGAGAAGACCTGCATATCTACACCGACGGCGTAACAGAAGCGCAGCACATTGAATCTGAAGAACTCTATGGGGTTGAACGATTTTTAGAGCAGCTCTCGTCTGAAGAGTTTGGTGGGCCGACTTCACTCGATAATGCGGTTTCAATTGTTCGGGAGTGGAAAAAAGGCGAGACCTTTCAAGATGATGTATCTCTCTTGCGCGTCTCTAGGTCGAAGTCATAAAGGTTTATTAAACCGCACCTTCAAGATCTTCTTCGAGTTGTTCCCATTGCGCCATTCGCTCAGCCAGTTCTTTTTGTAGCGTTTCGGCGTGTTGCTCGAGTTCTTTGATCTCTTTATCACTGTGACTCATGTAGAAGTCGGATTGTGCCCAGGTGGCATGGATCTCTTCAAGCTCATGCTCAATGATTTCAATGCGCAACGTCGTCTTTTCAAGCTCCCGGGTAAGCTTTTGTCTGCCAGGCTTCTTTTCTTTTTTAATAGCCTTATCACGCGTGGGTAGGGGTGATTTCTCTTTGACTGGTTTCTTATTTTGAGAAATAGCGACATCTGTATTCAGATGGTCCTCGCCTAAGTGACCGAGGTATTCTTCGTAAGTTCCATTGTAGACATGGATACCATCTTCTTTAAGCTCGAGAATACGTGTGGCAAGCTTAGATACAACGTGCCGGTCGTGAGAGACAAAGAGGGTGGTACCCTCATAGCCCAGCACCGCGTCACATAAATTGTCGATAGATTCTAAGTCGAGGTGGTTGGTCGGCTCGTCGAGGAGCATGACGTTGGGGCGGTCGGCCATGAGCCGAGCAAAAATAAGACGCGCAGCCTCACCGCCGGAGAGTTGGCGAATTTTTTTATCGACATCATCGCCAGAGAAGAGAGCACGGCCAAGAATCCCTCGAACTTCACTGGTGGTGTCGCCTGGGCGTGCTTCCCATACATATTGGAGAACACTGTCCTTGGGCGATGTGAGTAGGTCGCGGTGATCTTGTGGGAAGTAGCCTAGGTTGACTTCGTGGCCCCAGGTAAACTCACCGCTGTCTGGCTCGAGTTTACTTGCGAGAATTTTGAGAAGTGTAGATTTGCCAATTCCGTTGGGGCCAATGATCGCGAGCCGGTCACCACGCCTTAAGCTGATATCGACATTCTTAAGAACAACATGGTCTCCATAAGCTTTGTCGAGTTCCTCAATTTTTAGAACATCTCGGCCGCTTGCACGAGTCTGTTGGAAGTTTAAGCGGGGATGACGCCGTGATGAGGTCGGAAGTTTTTCGACCACAATTTTATCAAGCTGTTTCTTTTTACTTTGAGCTTGCCGGGCCTTGGTCGCTTTGGCCTTGAACCTGTCAACAAAGGCTTGTTGGTGAGCTATCTGTTTTTCTTGTTTTGAGATTTGTTTTTCGCGCCGTGTTCGCTCTTCCACTTTTTGATTGGTAAAGGCGGTGTAGTTGCCGGGGTATTCGATAATCGTATCGTAATCGACATCAAGAATATGGGTGCAGACGCTATCGAGAAAAAACTGGTCGTGGCTGACGACGACGACTGTACCGCGAAAGTCTTTGATGAACCCCTCTAGCCAACGAATCGAAACAATGTCGAGGTGGTTGGTCGGCTCATCCAGCAGGAGGGCATCAGGTCTAGCGGCCAATGACTGAGCCATGAGAACACGCAGCTGAAAACCGCCAGAGAGCGTAGACATGGGTTGGTGATGCTTAGATGATGGAATTCCAAGACCTTCTAAAATCTCACCAGCTCTCGACTCAAGGGTGTAACCGTCGTGCTGGAGAATGATATCTTCAACTTTGGAATAGGCATCGCTGTCGAAGGTGTCGTTTTTTTCGGATTCTGCAAGGAGGGCGTCGCGCTGATGAAGTGCTTGGTAAACAACCTCATCGCCCATCATAGCAACATCGAGAATACTTTGTTCGAGTGACCGAAACCGGTCTTGCCTTAAAAAACCAAGGCGGCAGGTATTGGCGACGATGCGTTCGCCGGTTGAGTAGTCTTCTTCCGCAGTGAGAATCTTTAAAAATGTAGATTTCCCTGAGCCATTGGCTCCCACGATGCCGTAGCAGCGCCCTGGAGAGAACGTGATGGTAACATTCTCAAAGAGAATGTGTTCCCCGTAGGTTTTGGTGAGTTGGCTTACACTGATCATAACGTATTTCCGGCGCTCGGCTTATCGCACAAAGATTTAAGCTTCACCAGAGGGTGTGCACGTGGTTGGTGCAGGAAGTTGATAAAGGTAAATAGGTGACTTGTAGAGGTCGCTGGCACGGCTATTGGCCATAGGTTCGTGGCCTGGAAGCGCAAATGTGTGGCTTAAGAGGTATCGTTGACCTGGCCCAAGAGACTGTAAACACTCAGCTATTTTAGTCATCCCCCCAGGGTAGAGGTAGCTTACGAATAATTTCGCCGGGCTCAGGTCAGCTTTCAAGAAGTCGGAGCGCTCAAAGCGTAGGTTCTTGATACCAAGTAGACGCGTTCGGATAACGGCAATGGACCAAGGAATAGGTGATATTTCAAAGCCCGTCACCTGTAGATGCGGGTAATGCTTGGCCAAGGGAATGGCCAGAGTGCCAAACCCAGAGCCAAGCTCGAAGATTTCGCCAGACTCAAGTGGTGGGAGATGCTTGATGAGTTCGCGGCGAACGGCGTGAGAGCTGGGCATCGGTGAAATACCATAAACCAAGGTATGGCGAATAATAGAGACGGCTACACCCAGAACCATCGCGAGCACACCGATTTCCCATAACGATAGAAGAGTCACTTTGACGATACCATTTTCAGTTTGGCGATAAGGGCCTTAAAATGCTCGAGTACTTCGTCTGGGTTGGCTGGGTCAAATCGACCTCGCTCCTCGGCGACCAAGAGCTTGGAGAGAACTGGGACCTCACGGGAGTCCCCAGTAAAAGATAAAGCGACCGCGCTGACCTCCCGAGTTTTTGGGTGAGCGGATTCCAGCAGTGGGATGAGGGCCTCGACGGCTTGTCGTTTGTAGAGGCTATCTGCAGGACCGTGTTGTGCGGCTTGGCCAATGGCATACGCGCTGAATACACATCTTTCGCGTAGCTTCTCTTCGGTGCCCAGGCATTTTTCGCGTTGAGCGCTCAGCCATTTGACCAAGGGGCCAACACCGGAAGAGTGTTCGAAATGTGCCAATTGAGTCATCGCGGCAAGAGAGACCTGCGGATCGCCATCATGGATCAGTGTCTGAAGATCGTGGGCAGATTTTTCAGGCCCGAAGCAGATAGCCATCTCGACGGATGCTTTTCGAACTTTTGCATCTGAGTCCATACTCGCTTTTTTAAAAGCAGCCGGAGCACTGCGTTCTCGTCTAAACGGGCGACGCAGTTTTCGGTCACGACAGCCTTTACCGTAGCTCTGAGCAGCCTGTGCGCGAATCGCGGGTGATGCATGAGAGAGCTGATTTAAGACTTGAACGGGGTCATTTGCCAGCGAGTTTGGAACACCAAAGGTGAGCGTGAGAAGCCATAACAATTTCATGGGAGGAATGTGCAAACTCGCAACTCTGATGTCAATTGCTGGCAAATTAGCTTCTAGTAGTTTTTTAATTTTGTTTATCGGTATAGGATAGCCCGTTGCTGCTTTTGTGATTGGGCCACCAAGCTAGACGCACTGCGGCATTTTTAAGAATTGAATCAGACCTGGCGCGATGCAAGGTCATTTGGGAGTTGGACGATGAAGTCGTTGGTTGGGTCAAGAATTCTAATACTCATTTACGTCTGTGCATTTGCTTTGACGGGTGTGGCTTGCAGTGGTGATGATGATGGTAATGACTCTGATGCCTCAGAAGCGTCAGACAACAGTGATGCGTCAGATGCGAGTGACGCGGCCGACGCCAGTGATGCTTCGGACGTAGCGGACGCAAGTGAGGCCTCCGATGCAAGTGACCCAGCAGACCCATCGGGCTCATCAACAGATGATTACGAAGTTATTGAATGTGCCCAAGCGCTTCCTGAAATTCAGGGCTGCGAAGTGGTTGACCTCTCGACCAATGCTGGAGCTGGCAACAGCGTGCACACCCATTTGCGTGGACGGGTTTTAGGCGCCGATGCTGTTTATGAGGGCGGTACCGTCGTGATCAATGGTTCAGGAGATATTACCTGCGTTGGCTGCGATTGCGACGCTGCATCTGAAGGTGTCGTCACCGAAATCGTTTGCCCGTCCAGCGTGATTTCACCGGGGCTTATCAATGCCCATGATCACATCGGTTGGATTCAGAAGTATCCAGCAAGCTGGGGCGACGAGCGCTATGAGCACCGCCATGACTGGCGTAAGGGCTTACGTGGTCATACTAAAATCTCAGCCGGCAACAGTGCAGGCGGCGACCAAAAGATTTGGGGCGAGCTTCGTCAGCTGATGTCGGGTACCACTTCATTGGCCGGTTCAGGCAGTGCAACAGGATTACTACGTAACCTCGATTTAGTTGCTGACATGGGTGCCATCGGACAAAACGATGTTGATTCGTCCACTTTTCCTCTGGGCGACTCGTCTGGAGGTCTTATTTCCGACAACTGTGCTTATCCCAATTTGCCTGGTGAAAACGTATTGTCGGAAGACAGTTGGTCACCGCACGTAAGTGAAGGTATCGATGCGGAAGCACGCAACGAATTTCTATGCATCAGTTCAACTGCTCGAGGTGGCGTGGATGTGACCGAGGCCAATGGCGCCTTTATTCATAGTATTGCTCTCTTAGCCATGGATGGCAGTGAGCTTGCATCGAATGGCACCAGCGTTATTTGGTCACCCCGTTCTAACATTTCGCTTTATGGTAATACCGCTCCTGTTACGATGCTTGCTCAGCAAGGCGTACGTATGGGTATGGGTACCGACTGGATGCTTACGGGTTCCATGAACATGCTTCGAGAATTAGAGTGCGCCTCGTACCTGAACCAAAACCAATTTGGTGGTTACTTTAGTTACCGTGCTCTTTGGGACATGGCGACAGGTGGTTCTGCTGGAGCGATGGCCATTGACGATGTGCTTGGAGCTCTACGAGCTGGCCTTAAAGCGGATATCTCAATTTACGATGGCCGCGATATTGAAGACCCATTTGAGGCTGTTGTAAAGGCGAGAGCTGCAGATGTACACTTGGTTATGCGCGGCGGCGAATTGCTCTACGGCGATACACCGGTGATGGAAGCGGTCGCTTCACTTCAAGGTAACAACACCTGTGAAACCATTCCCGGCGACGTTTGTGGTAATCCACGAAGTGTTTGCTTAAACCAAGATACCGGTAAGACTTATACTTCCTTAGCTGGAGTCAACAGCGAGTCTTATCCACTTTTCCATTGTGATGCTCCGGCCGATGAACCCAGCTGTGTACCTGCTCGTGTCGGTGAATACACCGGTGTGGTGACTGCAGCAGATCCTGACGGGGATGGCTTAGAAGGAGATGCGGACAATTGTCCCTCTATTTTTAACCCTATTCGTCCACTGGATGACGGCACACAGGCCGATTTTGATATGGATGGTCTTGGAGATGTCTGTGACCCCTGTCCGATGGATGCAGACACCGAAGATTGCTCCACACCGGACCCCAACGACCGCGATAACGATGGTGTGGCAAATCTTGTAGATAACTGTCCGTCTATGAGTAATGCCGACCAAGCAGATGCAGATGGTGATGACATCGGAGATGTTTGTGACCCTTGTCCAGAAGCTGCTAACCCAGCGGGCGCAGGATGTCCTGCATCGATTTATGAAGTTAAAACTGGTGAGGTTGCAGAAGGCAGCCAGGTCTCTGTTACGGGCGTGGTTACTGCAACAATTGAAAGCCGATTCTTTCTACAAGTTGCTGAGGCCGATTGGGACGCGGAACAAGGTGTCCTAAACAGCGGTATCTATGTTTACATGTCTGCTTCGCAAGTTGATAACACCGCTGCAGTTGTCGTGGGTGATTCGATTCGCATCGATGCCACGGTCTCGAGTTATTATGGCCAGATCCAGTTAAGCGGAGTGTCGGGAATTGATGTTCTTGCACAAGGTCAGGCGATTCCTGAACCTGTAGTTGTCGAGCCTGCCGATGTGATGACTGGCGCAGCAGATGCAGCGGCTCACGAGGCCGTACTTATTTCAGTAACCGGTGCTGTTACCGCAACCACGGCTCCTGCGGGCCCTGGCGACCAAGATCCCAACGGTGAGTTTTTACTCGATGGATTGCGCGTCAACGACCTCTTCTATGCCATTGAAGGTGTTGAGGTTGGGGATTCACTCACTCTGGTTGGCCTTCTTCGCTATGCCAATGGTGATTACAAGCTTGAGCCTCGGGCTGAGGATGATGTGAGCTTTAACGGTTTATCGGCAGCCTACCTAACAGACTTTGGGCCCGCTATTATTTTTCTAGAACCAGGAGATGGCGACGCCACGTATCCTGAGCTAACGCTTGAGCTAAATCGTGAAGCCGACATGGACGGCGTGACGGTTAACCTAAGTTCGTCGAACTCGGCATTGGCGACCGTCCCGGCAACAGTGGTGATTGCAGAGGGCCAGAGCAGTGTTGTGGTACCGGTGACGGGCGTTGTTGCTTCGGATGAGCCGGTAACATTAACGGCTACTTTGGGTGAAGTTTCTTTGACCGCTACGGCGAATGTCTTGAGCGCTGATCGGTATGCATTTGTTGAATCAGCAGAACCAGCATCTATTTTGATTGCACCGAATGGTTCGGCTGAAATTACTGTGACGCTGGATACTCCGGCGCAGTCTACAGGTTCTACGGTCTATATGTGGAGTGAGAACTCTTTGGTGAGCGTTGCTGAGGAGGCGGTTATAGAGGCGTTTGGAACCGAAACAGTCGTAACGATTGAGGCAGGCGAGGTAGCCGGAAACACCGAAGTGTATCTTGGCACGACTAAGGGAAACCTTGTTACTGTTGATGTTGAAGT
>JABJBS010000297.1 GCA_018668695.1 Deltaproteobacteria bacterium | reverse complement strand
CTCAGCTTGTGATAGCCGACCCCAAGGGTGCCTCGCCCTACACCCGGAAAGCCACGCGGGCATCAGCCGGGCAAATCTTTAATGTACCGGTCACCCTGTGTGAACCGATGAAGGCCGTAGAGCTGCTTCGGGAGTTCCTGGACAGTGTGCAAGTCATTGCAGCCACCGGCCGTAGGGGAACAGCGTCACTCCAAGATGTTCAGATCTCGACACTCCATAACGTTCTCGTCATTGGTAATGAAGGTTCCGGGATTACTGAGGAACTGCGAGGTAAATCCGATGTATCTGGACGGATCCCGATTGCCGAACACGTAGACTCCTTAAATGCGGCCGCGGCCTCTGCGGTGGCGCTCCATATGATTGGGGCTAGAATGGCTGACTGACGCCAAAAATACCTGTCATTTCAGTAAAGTTTTTGATTTTTCAAGGTGACGGGCTACTCTTATGTCATGAGCGATTCAGATGTTGAACAGGAAGCGATAGAAGTAGCGGAACCGTCGGCGCCAGAGACGAAACTTTCTATATCCGTAAGCCCGCAAAGCACTCCTGTTGATCACCTTCTGATGCAAGCCATCGATCTAGGAGCCAGCGATGTGCATATCGAGCCCGCCTCCGGGCACGCTCGCATACGCCTGCGTAAAGGCGGCATCCTTGAAGAACATCTCTACGAAGGGCCTCCTTGTCGGGGCCTAATCTCTATTATTAAAATTCGCAGTCATATGGACAGCGAACGTAACGGCTCTCCGCAAAACGGCGTATTTTCTTTCACTCAAAACGAAGTTCGCTACTCGATACAGGCTTCAACTTACCCATGTATTCATGGCGAGAAGGCTGTGCTCCACATCTTACGGAGCGACGCTCTGATGACACTCGGCAGCCTAGGTATGAGTGATGGCCAAGTTCAGTCGGTGAATCGCCTAGCGCGTCGCCCTGGAGGCCTCCTGCTTGTTGCCGGGCCGTGGAGTTCTGGCAAGACAGCTACGCTCTACTCGCTTGCGACGCAAAGTAGCCACATGGAGTCCCATGTAATCACCATTGAAGATCCGGTTGAGCACAGACTGCCTGGAATCAGTCAGGGGCAGGTTAATGTTTCGGCTGGGCTCACCTATGAAACCGGTATGCGGTCCATTTTGCGACAAGATCCTGATGTTATTCTCGTGGGTGAAATTCTTGAGCCGGCGACCGGGAAGCTAGTGATGGATGCTTGTTTACAGGCTGGGCGACGGGTTCTCTCATCGGTTCACACGGATACCGCGCTTGAGGCGATAGACTGGCTACTGAGCCTTGGTTTGCGTGCGGATGGTGTAGCTCATGCTCTCAGCGGAGTCGTTGTTCAACGGCTTCTTCGTAAGCTCTGCGGCAATTGCAAGGAGCCGAAGCGTCCTGGGCCGAAACTGGTTGAGCAGATTGGCTTTCCGTTGGATCCGGATACGACTTTCTATGTTGGCAAAGGATGCGAAGCATGTGCTCATACAGGGTACAAAGGCAAAACAGGCTGCTTCGAAGTCGTGGCGATTACCGGTGAAATGCGAGAGCTCATCATTAAGAAAGCTGCACCGGTTCTCATGAAAAAGGCGCTCAGGAAGCAAGGTGTTGAGACGGTTCGCCGAGCCGGTATTCGCAAAGCCGCACAGGGCCTCACATCGCTTCGTGAAGTCGTTCGTGTCACTTAGCTAATCATACCAACCAAGAGCCAACCATGCGCGCTTGTGATGATCCCAGCTCACTCGATAAATTTTATCCTTAACCTCAACATCGTACAGATCACCAAGGAACCCTCTATGGCCATCTGCTGGCTTCTTATGCCACCACTCACCACATAGCCTATAGGGCCCGTGCCACCGGTTAATCTTTCCTGAAAAATACTTTCCCTCCAGGTAAAGCAAGCGGTGCTCACGGCATAAAATCTTAATGCTCTGAGCCGGACGGTAGCGTCTAAGGCAAACAACCGGAAGAACGGCGGCTTTTGAATCTGCCGAGCAAGTTGACTCAATATGAAACGCAGTCATCTCAACAGCATCTTCACGATAAGAGTTACTTAGCCGGGGACTTCCCACATGCTTCTCACCGAAAACCCCTTTTAACTTGGTCACCGTTAAGGAAATCTCTTCATGAGGCACGGTATCAGAATTGAAGAAATCCAGCTGATGCGAATCAACCTTGCATGGATCTGCCCTTATTTGCACAACCTCAATACTTTCCTTGGGCGGATCTCTTTCAAGGCTTAGGCGGCATAGTTCAAACAACACTTTTGTAGAGCGGGTTGGGCACCCTGCCCTGACTGTCCGACTCTCACTACCAGCGCCATCGTATGAAAAATAGAGTTCTATTCCTCTGCTGTAATAGCCTCTAACGGAGAGACGACGAAGCAAGCGCTCAAGCAGAGGTCGTAAAATAAAAAAGAGAGGCTCTAAGTCGGCAATCGCTTCCTCGAGGCGGTGTTCCTCTTCGAACACCACTTGATACTCCTCAAAAACCAGCGGTGTGCCCGGCTCTTCTCCGCGTATAATCTGATGTTTAACCAGAGCCTCTTCACCCATATGCTCCAGAATATCTTCAGGGTCTATGCGTAAGAAATCTTCCAGCCGAGAGATACCCAGGCGCTCGAACAATAAAAGAAGCTCTCTAGATGGCTCCAGAACCTCACATCGCATGCTTTTAAAGCAAGATAAGCTTCTTGCATTCTCCAGCATTCCTCCGCCAGAAAAAGCCAACACACGTGCCTGCTGCCACCCGGGCGCCACGCCAATAACACCATCAAGCCCAACATTGCTCAGATCTTGAGCCAATGCACTAACCCAGTCCTGGATTGTTCCAAAGATACGCAGCAACCCTCTGGTCTGCACATAGGCCCACCCTGGATCAGATTGCTTACCCATAGATACAAGAGGAGAACGCCCCCACAAAACATCTCTCATGGCCGATAGCGCTGCATCTTCACTTGGCTGATGGCGGGAGATGACCACAAGGTTGGAATACCTTGCTTTTGCCTGGGCTACAGTCATGCCGGGGCAAAGACCCTGACTTACTGCCTCACGGCTAAACGATAGTATTTTGGACCCACCACGAACCGTCTGAGAATCAACCAACCCCAAAGCGTTGTTCTGCTCTGAGTGATGAGAGCGCAACCAAGCTTGTAGGTAGAAATCGGGAATTCGAACTGCTGCAATCATCGGCGTTCATCTTAATGGATGCGCCAAATGAACAGGGTGCATCCATTTCACATCACCACAACCGCGGCGCAAGACTCGAAAAGAGACAGGCTCTGAAAAAACCTTACGCGCATCACAGACCACCCGGCATGCCGGCTGAAAAGCAGTGGGCTCACTTGCTAGCACCAGAAGTGCCGTACTCTTGCCTTTAAGTTTTCGAGAAATTCGAACCCACCAAGCACTGCGTTGAATATCTTTGCGCCAACCCGACTCTGCCAGATCAAGGACCACCAAAGAAAATGCTTTGGCGCTCAAAATGATATCCACCGCTTTAAAACTCTGAGTCAGCGCGGATTTTCCTCCGCCTCGCATCCACAAGAAATTACTTACCTCTGTACCAGCGTCGCATAAACTCGACACATCAAGACGGTCCTCTGTGTCTATCCATGCCACGCGGCAGCCTCTGCGCTCGTCGTTTCCCTCGGGTGCATAACGCGTAACCTGGGCAGCTAGGCTTATCGCCAAGGCTGTACGCCCTCCAGAACCCTTACCTGCAAACTCTGTAACCTCTCCTGCCGCGAGGCCACCTCCCAGTGCGGTATCCAGTGATTGCAGGCCTGTGCTGTAGAAAAAAGTGGGAGCATCTGGCCCATGCCCCTGGAAGGCCTTGAGCCGAGTTTTTAAGCTCGTAAGTATTTCATTGGGCGCACGGGCCCGCTCAGCAACACTTGACATTTAAACAAGGTACACTGAACAGGTGTGCAGGTCAAGGGTTGGGTTCTTTAGGGATCCCACTCAATTGAGTCGTGGTCTTCAATCGATGCCAGCACCGTTAACTCGCCTGCGGCCAGCAAGCCCGGGACATCGGCGCGAATCAGTTTATAGAGATAGTCTTCCGGAGTTTTTGCTGTGCTCACGACTCCCACCCAAGAATCACGTCCGGAATTCTTCGCGGCATAGAGCGCCTTATCGGCCACCCCTACAACCTCTTCCCAGCTAAGAACGCCGCAGTCAGCTGGGATAAAGGGGTAACACGCCCAACCGAGGGAGCATGTTAACTGAAGCTTCACCCCGTCGGAAACCTCAAAAACATGGCGTTTAAAAGCTTGCCTGATCCGACGAGCTAAAACAGGTGCTGAGTCGGGCCCAGTATTACGAGCAATAAGCAGGAACTCTTCGCCTCCCCAGCGAACAACAGAGTCTGTTAAGCGGCCCGCAGCTTTAAGGATACCTGATACTTGTTGCAGTACACGGTCGCCTGCCACGTGGCCGTAAGAGTCATTGACCGACTTAAAATGGTCGAGATCTAGCATCACAAAGACCAATCCATCGTCGTTTCTTTCGACAACTTCCGGCGATGTGAAATACGCGCGGTTCACAGAGGCGATATCTTTCTCGATGCTTTCTAGCACAAAGCGCCTGTTACGGAGCCCGGTTAACGGATCACGGAAACTCTGCTCCACAAGCTGGACATTGGCCCGCTCTAATTGCTCGGTACGTTCCCGAACCAAGAGCGCAAGCGTCGCCTCGTGGTCCTCCAGGCTTCTTACTCGGTAGCGGTGAAACACAAGAACAGCCAGGAATCCCAATAAAACCGTTACAACATAAAACCACTGAGTTTGGTGAAACTGAGGCGTCAGCGTAAATGAGAACGACGCATCCGATTTAGAATCTTCGCCATATTTATTACGCGACCGGACTTCAAACTTATACGACCCGGGCTGTAAGTTTGCATAATGCGCAACTCGCCTCGACCCGGCTTCAACCCATTCCGAATTCAAGCCAATCAGCCGGTAACTGAATCTAATTTTCTCGGGAACAATAAAGCTCGGAGCCGCAAAATGAAACGCGATATTTTCCACACCCGCCGGCGCCAACCAGTCACCTGTCGCTCGGATGACCCGGTTATCCGCAACAACTTTCTCAATCAGCACTGGCGGTGAGCGAGTACTCGTCTCTTCTAGGGGGTCTATAAACGCAACGCCAGCGATGGTCGGGAAAGCCAACGTGCCATCCGGGAGTCTGGCCCCCGAGTTACCTCCACCAAAGTTACACTCAGAGCTACACATCCCATCTTCGGTGCCGAAGCTTGTATTGGTTACCGACTCGCGAAGCCCATCGGCCAGCTCAAGGAGTTCAGATACAGCAACCCGAGAAACCCCCTTGTTGCAGCTCATCCAGAAATACCCCTGGTCGTCCTCCAGTATTGTGTAAACCTTGTCATCGAATAGACCACTTCGAACCGTGAAGTGAATGAATTTGCCAGCCCGGTAAAGATAGAGGCCCTTGACCGAGCCCACCCAAATTCGGTTCTTCGAATCCTCATAAACGGTGAACACAGAACTCGTTGTAAAACCCTCGACCTGTGAAAACTTGGTAACACTGCCGTCTTCTTCTATCCGGCTCAGCCCCTCACTGGTACCGACCCATACTCGAGCCATTGAATCTCGGAAAATAGCAGAAACTTCGTTGTGTGTGAGGCCATCCTCGGTATCAATGATATCGATGGTTCCATCAGAACGAAGATGATTGACACCACCGCCATGTGACCCCACATAAACGCCGCCGTCACCGTCTCCAGTCACCACACGGATATCAGGGTTGGATAAACCATCAGATACTCGAATATTCTCAAAACGCCCATTGCGCATCCGCGTTACGCCGCCCTCAGTAGCAATCCATAAATCACCCTTAGGTTCCCGATAAAAGCCGGCAACAACATTATTCAGCAGCCCATCCTTTTCGGAATAACGTCTTGTAACACGACCACCCGTAACCACTGCGAAGCCTCGGTCACCACCGACCAGCAGGCCACCTTTCGGGTCGGGGTAAACACTCCAGACCAGGGGTCCCGGCAGCCCATCGTCAACCGTAAGCGACGAGAACTGACCGTCTCTAAACCGATAGAGTCCACCGGTTCCCGTACCAACCCATAGGCTCCCCTCGCGATCCTCGTAAAGCGACTCGACTCTTTGATGACTTAGTCCCCCTACGGGTTCGATGGTTGCAAACTCTCCGTCTCGAAACCGGTTCAGGCCTCCCTTGTAAGTTCCAATCCAGAGGCTCTGCGCGCTGTCGCGATAAAGTGACATGATGTCATCATCACTCAGTCCGTCTTTCTCGAAATAAGACTCAATCTTTAGGTTCGCACTTACATGGATTAGACCGGCCGACGAACCACGCGTACCTGCCCAGAGCCCACCGTCCACATCAGGCAAGAGGGATGAAACACCACGACCGACCTGAGCTTCACCGGACAAAATTGTTGTGAGCTTATCTCCCTTTAGTCTCTGCAAGCCTCGCTTCACGGAGTCCATGCCAGTCGCAACCCAAACGTCGCCGTTGATCGCTACGGCAATGGAACGCACGTGACTCGAAAGTAATCCTTCTGCATCGGTCCAAACCTGCCGCGTGCCTCCTCCACCAAATCGCGCTAAACCGCCTCGAGTACCGACCCAAACTGATTCATCATAGCCCACCGCAATACTGGTAATGACATGGTGAGGTAGACCACTGATCTCAGTGAACGCCTGAAAAATACCGCGCTTGTATAAAATCAAGCCCCCTTCAGTACCGATCCAAAGTTCACCCTCGTTACCAATGGCTAAAGCATGCACTTGGGATTCAAGCATGGCTTCCGTGTTGTACTTATCAAAAACGACAAACTCTTGTCCGTCGTAGCGCACTAAGCCTTCTTGAGTTCCCAGCCACAGGTAGCCATCTTGACCTTGAACGATAGCGGCTACCCCATTTTGAGGGAGCCCGTCATCAATCTGCCAAACATCGTGAAGGTGCTGATGATTTGGACGTTCAGGATCGAGTGCTCGCGCCTGGCCTGCGACAAGTTGACACGCTGCCAATGCCGCCACGAAAACAACAAAGCGGATGGCTTTAACAGCTCTAATATGAGGCAATGCTTCTCTCACGATTCAATTGTTACGAAATAGGCACTTGACCGCAACCACCCCCCAAAGTGATAACTTAAATATGCTCCTAGAACACTTTAAGCCGCAACAGTTTCAAGACACTCTAAACGACGTCAATTCCGAGCCCGAGAAGCTTGAAGACGCTTGCTTTGCCTACGGTCAACACCGTAACTACCTGGACATCGAAACGAGAGCGGCGCTCGATTTAGCAGTGCTAGAATCTCCGCTTCGTAGCTTGCCCGAAACGGCCTGTACATGGGTTCACTCGGTTTTTGAGTCCATTGGTTCGAGCGCACAAAACGTACTTGGTAGCTACGCAATCGACTCAGGCTCTCCCGGCAATGCTCAGGAGTTGGCACGCCTTCGGCTTAGCCAGCTCAGTGACGAACTGTCCCTGCCCCTCGTCAAAACGCGTGAACCGGGAGAGCGCTGGGATTTACTGCGCAGCAAACCGACTATCACGCCGGAATCATTCACTAAAAAATTAGAGCAACATGCCGGCGACCTCAAAGACGATGCGTTCAATCAGGGGTATGCGCATGTCGTCGCGCCCGATTGCGATGGGACTTTATGGTACGGGGATATCGGTGACCTCTTTTTTGAGCGGGCCTTAACCGAACGGTGGCTTCAAAGTGCTTGCGGGGGCGTCCTAAACGAACTCTGTGAGCGGTATGGCATCAAAGTTTTTCCAGACGTTAACGACACCGCACGCAGCATGATGACGAGTAAAGTTGATGGCACCTTCCTTGAGCGTGCGAAGAGCCTGGGCATTGGTAAGAATGAGGCCTACCGGCAATTCTATTCAACGCAAGGTCTCTGCATGGGTGGCTTGTCCGTAGGCTTTATTAAGGCCAGAGCTTACGAGATCATGAATGAGTCTGGTGGTCTTAAGGAATTGATCTTCCCCCAGGTTCAGAGCCTTCTCACGCAACTTTCAAAGATGTCTATGGTGGTCGTTCCTATTTCGGCCTCCCTGAATCTGCTCGTTGAAGTGGGCGTCACATTTCTAGGGATTCCTGGTCGCCGCGCACTGGGCGTGACCACCCCCCATAAGGACGGCGTGATTATGCCCCAGCTCGTTGAACCGATGCCTTATGGGCAAGGAAAGATTACTTTGATATCGAAGTTAGGTGGTCAACCTCCGGCGATGGCGCTCGGAGATTCATGGCAAAGAACCGATAAAGAACTCTTGCTTGGGGCAGGTCTGGGGCTGGTGATCAGTCACGAACCCCGACCAGACACGATGCCTGAGGACCTAATTTGTTTGAATGTAGAGAAACCTGCTTAAAGCTAGACGTCGACTTGTCCAACGTAGAGCATACCACCTTGGGCACCTCCAAGGACCACCAGTGAGCGATGGCCCCAAGCATCGACTGCCCAGACCCTGAGACCGATAAAGCTTCGGTTCTTGTCCGAGAGCCAGTCTCTATCGCCACATAAGGCTTGCCCAACCGCTTGTGCCACGTCCATCGTATAGCGTTCCACGACGACCCGCCCAACACTTACAAGTTGGATAGCTTGTCTTTCTTTAGCGAACTCAACGCCTTCTAACTGGTCTTCCTCACCAAGTGCGTCGATGTGAAATCGATAAGCGCTGGGAAGTGTTTCGAGTTCGAACTCATCACAAGGAACCAGAATGGGTTCCTCCTCAATCAGTTCCTCGAGTTCCTCAAAAAGATTATTGTGGGTTTGCCAGCTTGGACAAAAACCAACCTCGATTCGGAACGGTTTCACCGGAATTCCATCTACGACGTAGCTTCCTTCCGCTGAGACCCAGACATCGTCATCCGCAGCCCAATAATCGACTTCTTCCGACGAGGCATTAGACTCCAACGATTCATTCACCGCATCTGTTAGGCGATGGTCGTTATTCGATAAAGCAAGATCGTCGGGGTGATGCACCTTGTTCTCACAAGCGTGAATCGTCCCAAAGACCGACTCCAAAACCCTGCCCAATACCTGGTGGCTCTCAAGACGAGCAGCACCTTTGAGCGGATGTATATTTAAAAACAACTCCCTAGGGATGTCGCCAATTTTTCCGTCATCATTTGAAACGCCATCTCGCATACCCCGGAGAGCATGTCTCGATAGCAGGCCAGACATATATGTAGACTTCACTAGCAACGACATGCCACTAGCCTCCATTTCTTATATTTTGTCTGGAAATCCCGCATAGGTCATCTTCGCGCAGACCTAAGAAGAACCGGTCGCACCCACGACCCGTTCAAGGTATTCATCGCCGATTTTGCGTGAAACTTTAGAGGATTCGGGAGGCTCGGTACGGATTTAAGACAATCCGAGTTCGTCTGAGTCTAGGACAAGGGTCACAGGGCCATCGTTTACCAACGAAACCTCCATAGAAGCCCCAAACTGCCCCGTTTCAACATTATCGATAAGCTCTCGCATCGCCTCGGTAAATACATCACAAAGCTCAGTGGCTAATTGTGGATGGGCCGCTCCCCCGAAAAACGGACGCCGGCCCTTCTTACAATCACCATAGAGGGTAAATTGGCTAACAATCAGGCAGCCGCCCGCGATGTCCTGCAATGAAAGATTCATACGGTCGGCATCATCGGGAAAGATACGCAGCCCAGCTATCTTTAGAGCCAAGGCTTTTGCTATCGACTTGTTGTCTTGTGGTCCGATGCCTAAAAGAATCAGAATACCTGCCTGAATTTTACCAATGCAGTTACCCTCAACTTTAACACTCGCCTCTGAGACACGCTGACATACTGCTTTCATCGCTCGGCCTATTTCTCTGAAGTAACTGTGCGCCGAATCGTCGCGCCCGGCTTCACATCGACGACCAGCTTACGTTCTATGCCGGCTACGTCATTCTTTAGCTTCAGGGTGTGTCGACCAGCTGGTATACTCACGCCCGCCAATGGTGTCGTGCCTAGCTTTTTACCACCCAAATAGACATGAAACCAAAGCCCGCCCGAGCGAAGAAATAAGCGGCCGGACCCCACATCTTTCGGGGCAGATGGCTTTTTGGATTTTTTCATGTGACGTTTGCTTGGCTTGGATGCCTCTTTAACTGTCCGGGCTGGCCGTTTGACCGCTTTGTTTTTACTCCGAGCGGCCGGCTGGGCAAACTTGGTGAGATTGGCCGAGATTGGGGCCGATTCAGTTGAAACCTCGACCTGCGTTGTCCAATCTTTATGTCCACTGAATTTAAGGGTTAACTGAAGCGAGGTGCCCAAGGCCTGTGGTTCAAGAGTTGCCGGTGTCACCTGGTGAGTCAGCTCTTCATTGATCCAGATTGCGGCGCCGGCAGGATTCGAAATAACCTGAATTTGTTTGCTTATAGCAACTGGGACTTGAGCTGGCTTAACTTGATTGTCCATGCGCGACTGGCCTGCCTGGGAAATCCAGAGCAACGCACCCCCCACAAGAACCACCAACAAGGCCGCCCAAAGCTTACTGGGCCGGGTCTCAGCAACCATAGGGGTTGTGCCAGTCGTTCGCTGAGACGCTTGGTCCATCGGCAATGTAGCCGTCGAGGCGAGTTCTGGCTGACCAGGGGGCATCGTGGCGGTAATCGCTGCCTGAGCCTCTTCGTTACTGGGCATTAAGGGACTTGGGGCATTACGCTTTAATGTCTCCGCGGTGGAATCTTGTGTGGCCGTTGGCTCATCCAGTACAAGCGTGCCCGAAGAGCGGATGGGTGACGGCTTGGCTTCGCCGATAAGTTTGCCCAAATCCACTGAACCTTCAGCGCCAAGCGTAAATCTAAACCGTGACAACTCGTCTCGAACCTCTAGAAGCGTATCGTACCTATCCGTGGGCTCGCGTTCGAGCATTCGCATGACGATGGTCGCCAATGCTCCTGGTACGTCTGGGCGAACTTCTCGTATGTCCCTTACGCGACAATCCAGCACATTGCGCAAGACCTCGAGCTCAGAATCTCCGCCATAAAGCCTCTCGCCGGCGAGGGCCTCCCATAAGACGGCACCCAATGAAAACTGGTCACTACGGCCATCTGCTTGGTCACCGGAGCCGTGCTCTGGCGCCATGTAGGCAACCTTACCCTTAATTGTACCCGTGGCCGTCTTTGTTGCACGGACCTCAGCACGGGCAATCCCAAAGTCCATCACCTTCACGTCACCGCCACGGCCCACCATGATGTTGTGTGGGCTTACATCACGGTGCACCAGCTTAAGGTCGACGCCATCTGGATCTTTAGCCACATGAGCTGAAGCCAGCCCGGCTGCGACACCCTCACCAACCGCGGCTACCGCAGCGAAACTGAGCTTGATCCCAAGCTTAGCCTGGTCTCGTAAAATTTGTTTCAGGTCGGCGCCGTCCACGAATTCCATGGCAATAAAGTAAACGTTATCCGTGCTCCCGAAATCATAGACCTGAACGACATTGGGATGATTGATGTAGGCGGCAAGAACCGCCTCGTCGATGAACATCTTTACATACTGAGCATCCTCGCCAAACTGAGGAAGGATGCGCTTTACTACCAGTTGCTTCGAGAAACCACTTTCCCCGAGCAGCCGCGCTAGAAAAATCTCGGCCATCCCACCAAAGGCGAGCCTTTTCAGTAACTCGTATTTGCCAAATTTTTCAGGTTGAGTTCGATTCATCGTTAACCACGTCGGTGTTCCTTAACCCTCACAACCACGCGACAACCGAATGCGCAAGCCGTGAGCGAGAGATTTCAACAAGCCGCCGAAAAATTGCCTACATACAACGAGGAAACTATATCTTGATTATGAAGTCTTTTAAAAATTACGCTTATATCACGACCATGGCCTCGATCGGTGGATTCATCCTCACCAACCTAGGGGCTGCCCTTCTCGGGTCTTAATTAGCCTTTTATAACCACTGGTTCCGTCGGTTCGGTCTCATCGTCGAGCTTCAACTTAGCTTTCAAGCCCATTTGGGCCATCGTAGGCCTCGGGCCACGCTTCGGGAGTGCTGCTTTGCGCTCATCCCTAAATGCCGCGCTTCGAGATTGAGGCCGTAAAGGCTTGTCGCCCAAGACACTTGAGAAAGACTTCGATGGCTTCGCGGGGTTTTGCCTTTCAATTGCCTCGGCCTGAGCCTGAAGCTTGGCAATCCGCTCAGGAGTAGCACTAAAGCCACGCCCGACTGCAGCCAGCCGGCTCTCCACTCTACCGTCATCGTTTTCAGCCAATCTCGACTCCTAAGGAAGCTCAGAGACTTTATGCCCCGATAGCTTTATCTTTTCATCTTATATCATGTATGGATACAAAGGACCTTTAAAACCAAACCACGCTATTATTTTGAAGACGCTACGACCCACACTAAACACACTGCGCTTGGCTGCGCTCATGCTTTTCACCTTCGCGTGCGCACCGGACGAGAGTGCTCTTCCCGTTCAGCTTAGTGAGCCCAATTACTGGCTCCATGAGGATGCTCAGCTCCACGGTGAGATCCCCCCAGGTTGGAGCCTCACGCAGTCTACCGATGAGGCCTGGCACTTCAACCTCGCAGGCCTGCCAAACCACACATTAAGTATTCAGCGCCTTACGGTCGACACGGGTCGAGGCGCCCTGAAGCTACTGAAACAAGCACTCAAGAAACATCCGTACTTTACCGATTTTGAATACAATTTGGCATGGGAGACGCGTACTGATACCGTCTGGGCACCAGCCTATCACGCCACCTATCTCTACTTGAATCAGCCGGCTCTTCGTTACGGTACCCTGATCCCTACAAAGAACGGCTATTACGAAATATCCTATCACGCCTCTATGGAGCCCGCCGCCATCGGCATCACAGGCTACGAGTACCTTGTCGATTCGATTACGATAGTCAGTAATGATTAAATACCCGAGTCAGCACTCAAAGGTATGACTCCACTACCCTCTATGATAAACCCAAACGCATGACTCAGAAATCACTCGAAGATCAACTTATATGGCTCCTCGAAGTTAGCCGGCAAATGCTCGCGACTCGGGATCTGTCTCAGCTGCTTACCCTCGTGGCAGACTCATTCCTCCATGTCACCAATACTCGTCGTGCCTTCGTGATGCTTCGTGACCGTAAAACCGGTGTCTTGGTACAGCGTGTTGGCCGGGATGCGGACGGCGGACATGTAGAACACAGCGATAACCTCGTCGCTTCGGTGAACACCCGGGTATTTAACGAAGGCAAAGGCGTCTTTGAGACCAACACCCAGGACCACCAGAGCAATTCTGAGCGCTTTGTCGTGTGTCTTCCCTTGATCAATGCTGGCGAGACCATTGGTACGCTCTATGGTGATGCACCATGTGGTGATGGCTATGATGCCCCAAACGGTGAACGGCGTCCCATTCACATGCTTGCGGACCACGTCGCAGTTGCCATCGAGAATGCTCGAATGTTTGAGCGTGCAACCAACGACCCACTTACGGGGCTTCCAAACAGCAGTTACTTCCTGCTTGAGCTGGCTAAGGTCATGCGTGGCTCGCGAACAGGCAGCGAAGGTGGTTTGGTGCTCCTAGATATCGATTCATTCAAGCGTGTAAATACCGTTGGTGGAGCCGAGGTTGGCGACCAAGCCTTGATTGATATCGCTGGTACACTGCAAGAGGTTCTGAGAGCCGATGGCCTCGTGGCCCGCTATGGTTCTGATAAATTCGCAGTTTTGCTGCCACCTGATCCGGCTCTATCCATCCATGTTCGCCTAAGGGATGTAGCCGAGCGTGCACGGGCATGTGTAGCCGCTAAAACCTACCATGGCGTTTCACTCTCAGCCTGCCTGGGTGGATTGTCATTTAGTAACGATACCGTAGAGAGCGCACCGGACTTGGTAGCTATAGCGGACGATGCTCTTGCGAAGGCGCGACAGCGCGGCGAGAGCGAAGTTGAAATTATCTAGGACTAAGACGCATTGAGACTTGAGAAGGCCTTACTGCTTCGATCAACACCTTTTTAATCTTACCCGACCCACCAGCGACGACATTAAGCTGAGCGCTCGCGACTCCCAGTGATTCCGATAGAAACTTAATGAGTAACCCGTTTGCCTTCCCGTCTTGTTCGGGAGCGGTCAATGTAACAAGCAGCGATGGGCCAAGCTGGCCGCTGACCCTGTTCCGCGTGCCGTTAGGGGTGACCTTCACTTGCAGAATAACCCCGGAATCTGTTTCCTCGAGCCATTGCGGCAATTCATAAGCGGGAACCATTAACCGAAACGCGTGGAGCCCTGAGGCTCTTCGGCAGGAGGAGCCGGTGCACGTAACCGTCCAAGAACCGTGACCGATGCATCCTCAGCAGCTTCATCTGCCTCCATGCTGTCGGATTGAACCTCGAGAAGTTTTTCGTGCGTGTTGAGAACGCCTCGAAGCTCTTCAACCGCCCTTACGCGCTGACGCTTAAGGTCAGTCACATCCTCAAGGATTCTACCGACTCTTCCGTGCGCATTATGAAGAATCTTCTCTGCTTTGAGTTCCGCATCAGAAATAATGAGATGAGCCTCTTTTTGCGCGTTGTCTCGAATTCCCTCAAGTGCCTGCTGCGCCGTAATCAACGCTTCCCGCATGGTTGTCTCGCGGTCACGGTGATGGCCAAGTTCTTCCTCTTGGCATTTGAGCTGAATCTTTAGATCTGCGTTTTCACGAGCCAGTACACCGAGTTGCTCCCCGATAATCTCCAGAAAGGCGTCGACCTCGGTACGACCGTAGCCTCGCATTTGCCGCCCAAACTGCTGCTGCTGAATATCAATGGGTGTTAATTTCATTGTTCACTCCTAGCGGGGCGTTCCCCAAATATGGCCGTACCGACGCGAACATGGGTCGCGCCGTAGCGAATTGCTGTTTCGAAATCACCACTCATGCCCATGGACAATTCCGTAAAGACTTCAGGTTGCATCTCTTGACTTAACTGTCCAAACAACGTGCCAAGTCTCCGATAGTATGGCGCCGAATCGACACCAAACGGTGGCATCCCCATCAAGCCGCGAACACGAATACCTGGCAGCTTTCGAATCTGCTGCGCAAGGTCGAAAATCTGGTCAATGGGCACGCCGCCCTTTTGAGCCTCTTTGCCAATATTGATCTGGAGCAAGACGTTCGTTGGATGTTCTTCTGAACGTCTCGATAGCGCTTCAGCCAGCGAGAGACGGTCCAGCGAGTGAATCAGGTAACTGTTTGGCGCAACCAAGCGAACCTTATTACTCTGAAGCTGGCCTACAAAATGCCAACGAATGCCGCGCAGTCCGGCCGCATCACAGTCACGCACTCGCTGCGCGAGACCCTGAGCCGTGTTTTCACCGAAATCTCGAAGCCCCAAGCGGTAGGCCTCCTCCAGTCTCTCGAATGGCTGGCGTTTGCTCACAGCGATCAGACGAATCTCGTCAGGCGTACGTCCAACAGACTTAGCACTGGCCCGTACTCTCGCTTTAATGTCATCCAGTCTATCTTTAATCATGTCCCAAGCACCCGTAGAGCAGCCAGTGTTTCAGCAACCGGTAAGCCAACAACATTCGTATATGAACCTTCGATTCTATCGACAAGCGCCGCGCCATGGCCTTGGATCCCGTAGGCTCCTGCCTTATCGAGGCTTTCGCCAAGGCCAACATAACTGACGATTTCCTTTTTGCTAAGAGGCCGAAACCATACCCGAGTCAAAACATGAAAGCTCGTCAGAGTTGTGCCATCGGCGACACATACGCCACTGGCCACGACATGCGCACGACCCGCCAACATAGTAATGGTTTCGATGGCTTCCTGCGCATCGGCTGGTTTACCCAGAACTTTTTCGTCGAGAATAACAGCTGTGTCGGCTGAAACGGTAGGACCTTGGAGTGGATCCTTCACTGCGGCCATCTTACGGCGAGCGAGGTCTTCCATAGCATCGCCAAGCGGCATGGTGGGCCACGTCTCGTCGGCATCCTGAGAGAGCTGCTTGACCATCAAGCCACAAGACTCCAGTAGAAATCGCCGGCGTGGAGAGCCGGATGCCAAATAAACGGTTGAGATAGAGTCGTACATCAGTGCCATCATAAGGACGGACACGCGATGCTTCAAAAAATCGGCTAGATTTGATTGGAGAAACTATATCTATTCAATCATGAACCGCAACGGGTCCTGAGGAACACCATTGAGTCTTACTTCGTAATGCAGATGGGGCCCGGTAGACCGGCCGGTATTCCCGACAGAGCCAATGGACTGACCACGCTTCACGGACTGCCCTACGAAGACTTGGTACGAGCTAAGATGGGTGTAATGAGTCTGAAAACCAAAGCCGTGGTCGACAACCAGGGATTTCCCATAACCGCCACGATTACCGGCAAAAACAACGATTCCGTCACCCGTAACATTAACATCTGAGCCATGCTCAGCCGCAATATCGACACCTTTGTGCATCACTTTACGGTTCGTGTACGGGTCCGTTCTGGGGCCGAATAAGCTGGTTGTGAGCATTGAACTGTTGGGTCTGATTGAAGGCATTGAAGCAAGGAGTGATGCATCCTGAGTGAAGAAATCACTAAGCTCTCTCATGTTCCGCTCCTGGATAGCAGCTTGCTCGTCGACTTCTTCAAGTGCTGCGTCGATCAAACCGAGGGCAACATTCGAGTCCATCATCTCATCTTCGAACTCAATGCGTTCTCCCGGCACATACAAAACCTGAGGTTGTTCTTTACGCTCATCGGTCAATGGGCCAACTGCTAACTTGCGGTCGGGATCATTGAGTTGGGTAATCGCCCGTAAACGCTGAGCAAATTGACCGATACGTTCAAGCTGATCATCAACACGATTGATCTCGTCTTGAGCAAGACGCAACCGAGTGTGCAACATCACGTTTTCGTTCTTCAGTACGCGATTTTCGGAACTTTGGTTCATCACGTAAATGTAGTTAACGACCCCAAAACAAAGCGTGCCGGCGAGCAAAATACCTGCAAGGGCTGCTTTAAGAATGGTTTGATGAGCCACTTTGAATCGACGAATTTGCGCCGAATCCTCTGGGACTACCATAATTGTATAGACTTTTTTGGTCACGAGCGCCTTCTACCACCGGATCTTTGATTGTGCAATCCACGCAATATGCGTGGCGAACCAACGAATGATCATCCGGCGTCCTCTGATACCCGCAAACATAGCACCGTGATGTTATCATCACCGCCGCGGTTATTTGCTAAGTTTACCAATGAATCGGATGCAGCGTCCAGTCCGCCGGCCAAAAGGGCCTCGCCCATCTCCATATCGTCCACAAGATTGCAGAGCCCGTCGGAGCAAACCAGGAACCGGTCTTCGTTTTGTACTGGTAACGCAAAGGTGTCGACCGCAACATCACGCTCAAAGCCAACGGAACGCGTGATGATATTCTTCAACCCGCTTACTGCGGCTTGTTCTCGAGTAATCAAGCCAGCCTTAATCTGCTCGTTAACCAAAGAGTGGTCATCGGTAAGCTGAACGATTCGAGGGCCTCGTTGTAAATAGCAGCGTGAATCACCGACATGCCCGATAAAAGCACGGTCGTTAAGAAGCAGAAGCACGGTCACTGTTGTGCCCATTCCCTGTAATTCGCGACTTTTTTGAGCTGCATCGAAAATAACAGCGCATGCTTCGCGTACAGCGCCGGCCAGCATACGTGGCACGGGTGAACTCTCAATGGGGGTAACTGTTGCGCCTTCGCGTAATTTATCCGCGTAACGGTCAACGTATTCACTCAGGGTTTTTACCGCGAGACTGGAGGCCCGTTTTCCACCGACATGTCCGCCCATGCCATCGGCGACCACATAGAGGCCTATTCCCTCTTGAACCAAGTAAGAATCCTCATTCTCTTGGCGCACACGACCAACATCACTCTTAGCTGCTACTTCAACAATCAATCTGATACTCTGTTTCTAGGGACTTCCCCGAGAAGCGACGTGAGTTCACCCACCTAGCGTGGAGCTGACATCATGTATGGGAACCTCTACTCGGTCAAGTGGACCCACCCCACCCGCATTCAACCAACTCCGGAGACTCCATCAACTCTCAAGATCTTGGTGGCTTTTGGGATTTGTTAATGACTGTTTACACCCATCAGCGTTTCACGGCGCCGGAACAACGGGGTGCGTACAATGGGTGGCATTAGCCCCTAAGAAGGCCTCACAACTGCGCAACCCAAACTGAGCCGATATTCAGTTTATCTTCTTGTAATAATTAGTTATTTTCTTAATCGATTTTGACCAAAACTGGCCCCGCAGCACCTTGCATAAGCCTAAAGAGGCCTGTTATGCCGACACCCATGTTAAATCTAAAAGGTAAAAGAGCGTTGATTTTCGGGGTAGCGAGCGAGGACTCCATCGCATGGGCCATTGCAAAACAGCTTCATGCGGCTGGTGCAACCATCTCCCTTGGCTACCAACAAAGATTCAAGAGCCGTATTCTGCAGCTGGTTCGAGGCGGAGACATTCCAGTCGAATTCTACGAGCGTTGCGATGTGACGAACGAAGAAGAGCTGGACAACTTCTTCGACGCTTACAAGGGCGATATCGATATCCTGGTTCACTCTATTGCCTATGCGAATCCTGAGACATTTGGCCAGCCGATCAGCGGCGTTTCTCAGGCTCACTTTGCCGAAGCCCTGGTAACCTCAAGTTATTCTTTACTGCCGTTGGTTCGTAAAGCTCGACCAAAGCTCACAAAAGGCTCATCGGTCATGACCATGACTTACCTCGGGGGCCAGAGAGTCGTGGCCAACTATAAGCTAATGGGCGTAGCCAAAGCCGCGCTCGAGGCTGTCGTCCGTGAGCTGGCATCAGATATTGGACCCGATGGTGTACGTGTCAACGCGATCAGCGCAGGCCCTATCCGTACGCTGGCGGCATCTCAAATCGCCGGGTTCGACAAGATGCTACAAGTTTATGAGGCTGTTGCGCCCTTACGTTGCTCTATCACCCAGAGCGATGTTGCCGACCTCGCATCATTTCTTGCGTCAGATTTATCTAAGAATATCACTGGCCAAACGCTATTTGTTGATGCTGGATATTCAACACTCGCAATGGCAGAGCTACCCGGCGGCTGATTCCGTCGTAGCACGCTCCAGCATCTTCTTGGCGGCCAACTTGGTCGCACGAGTTATCTCAGCTCCATCAATCATTCTCGCAATCTCTTCGGCTCGGCCGTTTAGGTCCTGAAGCTCTATTTGGCTGACGGTCCGCTTCCCAATTGCATGCTTTGTGACGACCAGGTGATGGTCTGCTCTTGCCGCGATCGGAGCCAAGTGTGTGATGGTAATTGCTTGATGACCCTTTGCGACGGCCTGTATCTTGCGCCCAATGCTATCCGCAGCCTTGCCTCCCAACCCTGTATCGACTTCATCGAAAACATAAAGTGAGACTAAGTCGTGAGAGCACAAGACCCTTTTAACTGCTAACATGACCCGAGAAAGCTCGCCGCCGCTCGCAATCTTCGCCAAACCCCTCGGAGTTTCACCTGGGTTGGCGCTCCAAAGAAACTCGACTTCATCGGCTCCAGTCGGTCCAAGCCTCTGGGCCGAATTTTCCAGCTGCCCAACAACCTCACGTGGTCGTATCGTTGGTAAAAACTGCGCCTGCGCGAGCTCCATATCACTGAGTTCAGCCTCGATTGCCTTGCGAAGTTTCGTGGCAGCCTTTTGTCGAGCCTTCGTTAGCTTGGATGCCTCCTTAAGGGCCGTCGACTTCAGGGCTTCGACTTCGGCCTCCAATGCACTAAGACGCTCTTCCGATGAGTCCATACTCCGTAGCTCGGCCTCCATGGCCACTTTTCGCTCCAAGACGACCTCTACGGCGCCACCATACTTTTTACACAGTCGCCGAATAGCTGCTTGACGCTCTTCAACTTCCTCTAACCTTAAAGGATCAACCTCGATACGATGCCCGTAGTGGGACAAGGTTCTTGCGACCTCTTCAATTTCAGTTCGTGCACCCTCGAGCACTTCAATTGAACTCAAGAGTGTGTCGTCAATTTCTGCAATGGACTCGACTTCTGCGATAGATTTGCCCAGCTTATCGAAGGCGGATCCGTTTTCTGAATAGAGTAGATTCTCAGCTAAACTGGCGGCACCCTGCAATTTCTCAGCATTCGCTAGCTTCAGTTGCTCGAGTTCGAGTGTTTCGTCCTCCCCTTCAATTGGGTGAACCCGCTCTATTTCGTCGAGCTGAAACCTTAGAAAATCGACTTGCTGGCCATCAGCATCTTCTCGTGCTTGAAGACCTGTATACTCTTTAAGTAAGCGACGGTAAGACGCATAAGCTCTTGAATACCGTGACTTTAGGCCATCTATTTCAGAATAGGCATCAAGTATTTCAAGGTGTGTGTCCGTCATGAGTAGGCTCTGCTGCTCGTGCTGACCACTGATATCTACGAGGCCTCGGACAATTTCCGATAGTGTAGCGACCGTGGAAAGG
>JABJBS010000296.1 GCA_018668695.1 Deltaproteobacteria bacterium | reverse complement strand
TCGGCTTAGGAGCAACGGATGTGGACAGCAGCAGCTTTACATTCGCAGTGGCCGTGGCTCCTCTTCATGGTGAAGTGACGATTGAATCCGATATAGCCACCTATACACCTTTACCGAACTACTTTGGCGCAGACAGCTGGTCCTATGTTGCACTGGATGATTCTGGTAGTTCGAGTGAGCCTGCTAATGTCGAGGTCGCAGTTGTTAATCAGAGCGATGCCCCGGTTGCCAATGACCAACTGATTGAAGTCAACGATACGACTGACTGGCAATTTACCTTAGATGCCTCGGATATCGATGGCGATGAACTGGCGGTAACAGTCGTAGACCAGCCCGAATTTGGGACGCTTAGCTGGGCTGGGATTGTAGGCACTTATACACCGACCACAAGTGACAATGGGTTTGACCAATTTACCTACCGGGTGTCGGACGGATTGAATAACTCCGGTTTGGCAACGGTTACTGCTTTAGTCGGTGGGGATTCTGATGGTGACGGTTTACCAAATAGCTTGGACAATTGTCCTGGTGAGGCCAATGGTACTCAGGCGGATTTCGATGGTGATGATATTGGCGATGCTTGCGATGACGATATTGACGGTGATGGTTTCTTAAATGATGAAGACCTGTGTCCAGGACTTGTGGATGATGGCTTGGATATGGACGCCGACGGTACTGGGGATACGTGTGACGATGACCGAGATGGGGATTCTCTCGGAAACGACTTGGAAATCTTATGGGGCTTAGATCCTGATTCGCTGGATTCTGACGATGATAGCCTTGAGGACGGATTAGAGTTTGGAGACGAACTAGAGCCACGGGATACAGACGGTGATGAAATCATCGATGCGTTGGACGACGACTCTGACGGTGATTCAGTCTTGGATGCAATAGAAGCAGGTGCGCCCGATGCAGACGTCTTTCCACGAGACTTTGATGAGGATGATGTTCCCGATTACCTCGATCGCGATTCGGATAACGATGCCGTCGATGATGCTCTGGATAATTGCTACAACCTCTTTAATTTTGATCAAGCGAACTTAGATGAAGATGCCTATGGTGATCTTTGTGATGACGATGTGGACGGCGATGGGGTGGCCAATGACACTGATATCTGTCCGCTCGTTTTCAACCCAGGCCAATTCGACAGTGATGACGATGACGTCGGTGATCTGTGTGATGATGATTGGGATGGCGACGGCGCTGCCAACGACGTTGATAATTGTTTCTTCATACCAAACCCGAACCAAGAAGACTTAGATGAAGATGGTGTAGGGGATGTTTGTGACTCGGACCTCGATGGTGATGGCTATGTTAACGGCTTTGATAATTGTTCTCACGTGCCCAATGAGGAACAACAAGATTTCGATGGTGATGGGACAGGTGACGATTGTGATGACGATATAGATGGTGATGGCGTTCTTGATACCATTGATAATTGCCAGGGCATCCCGAACCCCGAACAGTTAGATGCAGATGGTGATGATTTAGGTGATCTCTGTGATGACGATTTAGACGGCGACGGTGTCCTTAACGGCTCAGACAATTGTCCTGAAGTATCCAACGCTTCACAACAAGACTCCGATGATGATGGCTTGGGCGATGTCTGTGATTCTGATGCAGATGGTGATTCAATTACTGATGAGGTCGATAATTGTCCTGAAGTTCCGAATCAGGCTCAGGATGACGTTGATGGTGACGGTGTTGGCGATGCGTGTGATGACACCGATGACCGGCCCGTTGAGCCGGGTACAACTGATCCTGAGCCGGAACCCGAGCCTGAACCGGGGCCGGAACCCGAGGCGGACGAGGGCGGTTGCGCCGCTACACCGGTCGGTCCCTTGTATTTTCTTTTGCTAGGGTTGGGACTGGTTCGCCGACGCTCTAGGTAATTCAGATTTGAATCTGAAGACGTACTCGCCGATGACGACCGCTTGAGTTTCGTCGATCAAGAAATCTAATGGGTAAGGGCTATGTTTTTCTCGGAAGGTAAAGCAAGCCTTAGCGAGACTACTCGTCTGAGTGGTCTTCGTCTGCATGGTCAGAATGGTCGCCAGCTTTTTCTTCTGCAATCAGTGACACTGTTGCTGATGCAGATGTAATAAATACAACATGCTCGCCCACGGTCAGATCAAATACCAGTTCGTTTGCAACATCTGTGCACTCAGCAACGGCATTGGTTGCTTCTGCATCTACACCGTCAATTTGCACTGTTAATTCGCCAGAAGTGAAGAAAGCGTATTCTGCAGCTTCAGTTGCTTCGTAAGTTACGAATCCCCAGAATCCGCCATTGCCGTCATCAGAGAGGGTGATGTCGACACGTTTGTGCATCCAGTCGTCGGTGCTGGTGTTGGCTGCTTCAGCTTCGCTGGTACCGGCAGTTACCGCAGTAGCAGGTCCCTCGGCCATGTGTTCACATGCTTCTGCTTCAAGGCTCACGTCACTGGGACCTTCGTGGTCGTGATCATCGGCTTCGCCACAAGCTACAGCAAAGAGTGAAATAGAAAGAGCAGCAGTAATTGTTAGAAACTTCTTCATGATAAATACCTCAAGACTAATGAATTTAGATTTGACTTAACTTGAGATTCTCAAGCAGAGCCGTTTGTAAAAGAGCTAGAAGCAGGGACTCATCCCAGCTAGTAGAAGAGGGCTCCTCGGTAAGAGCATTTTTAAATTCAATGCTGTCCCAAATAGACTTTTGTAAAACCAGCTGAAGGGGAATTGCTGTATTCACTGAGCCAGAATCTGCATCGAGAGTTAGTGAGACGGGTGTTTTGAATTCGAGACTTTGATCAACGTCGAGCCCGTCTTCCGGGAGATACTCGGGATGAAATACCTTGAAGCTCAAAACGATGCGTGTGGGCTCGAATAGAACATTTGTGAGTTGGTTGTCTTGCCCAATATCACAAACTTGGTAGGTGTCGTTACAAGGTCCCAATTCCAAAGTTTGAGATGAGGTGGCACCGAATTCTTGGAAGTTGATAGGGCCAAGAAGCTCTTGGAATAGAGCGAGCCCGGAGGCGCCGCTGGCCTGGTTCAGCTCTTCCTGAATGTCTTCATAGTCAACGAGTTCTCCGCTTGCTGAATGGCAGTGCCCGTTGTGGCAGAGGGAGTATCCTTCAGGTGGATTTTGTGGATCGAAAACAACAAGACCCTGAGCTGCGGCCAACGCCTCAAGGCGAAAACCTAGGCCAAGCAGTTCGACTGAACCAAACTCAATCTCATAATTCTTGGACGTCTTAAAGCGCCCATTTTCTTGGATGCGTCCATCACTCTCAAATACTGCTTGAACATTAAGTTCAATGGGGACCCAGCCTTCGCCCGGTGGCAGTATGCAGGAGGTCAGCGAGGCGACAAAAAGGAGACCGGTCAATGACCAGCGCAAGGAAGGTAAACTCATGGTGCTGACCCTGACGTTACTGCCTTATAAAGAGTATCCATCAGTGCCGTTATGTAAGACATATAGTCTTGATTACGGTCGAGATCGGGGCCGCTGCTGACAACAATTCGCTGAGCCTTGGTTATCCTGGCGATGGTCGACATCAGCTTCGAGGGATAAGACGTCTCTTGCAGTAAAATTTTAATATTGTTGCTTTTTACGACGTTGACGACCTTGGCCAAGTGGGCCGGTGACGGCGCCACTCCAGGCTTCGGTTCGATACGGATAGGAACCGTAATCTCGAGTGTATCGAACAAGTACAACCAGCTCTTGTGATACTCTATGGCTTGGCGAGCCTGAGCTGGAAGCTTTGACCATTTCTCTTTGGTTGCCTTTAAGAGTTTCGAAAGCTGGTCTTGTAAAGTTTTCGAGTTTGCTTTGAATCTTTCACTGGAAGCAGGCGCAAGCCGACATAATCGATTTGTAATTTCTTTGATGACCAAGCTCATACGAGCAGGATCACGGCTAAAGTGTGGATTACCCCCGGCGTGGATATCACCCATCGAGCGGTCAATGGTTCCCGTGGGCTTATCTAGAATTTTACCCGCGAATTGACTGGCATTGAGGTGTCCGAAGGCGCCGGGTCGAATACGAGGATTACGTGCTTGGGTTAAGAGGCTAGGAATCCAGCCAATCTCTAGCTCCAGGCCATTAAGAATGAAGAGATCTGCATTATTGAGAGCTACGATGTAGCTGGGCTTAGCATCAATGAAATGAGGGTCTTGGCTTGATTTGGTAAGACTTATGACCCGAACGTCATTGCCGCCGATATCCCGAGCAAGCGCAGCGTATTCCGGTAAAGTTGTCACCACATTAACCGTAGCGAGGGCTGGAGTAGTCAAAGCAGTCAAAACTAGGAACATCAATAAGCGAGTCATTGTAACCTCAATAAGTGTGCGAGCCGTGGGCCCCAGCGAGTACTTCAAGGGCCAGCATTGAAGCCCAGATGCCTTCTTCGCGCCAGCTTGGCATATCGTAGGACACTTGGAGTCTAAGCCTTGAGAAGTGGGTAGGATGCCAGGTTATTTGGCCAGCATAGCGATTGCGGTTTCCTTCGAGAGAGTCGTCGAGGGGGCCGCTGCCCAGGACGGCAACCCATTCCGCTCGGGTGGCTACCTCCCAGTAGGGATTGAGCCCGGATTTTAACTCAGCGTAACCAGCGTGGGTTTGAAAGGTTTGTCCTGGTACCTGCCGATCGCGTTGAACCCATTCGATTTGCAGACTGGTGTAAAACCGTTCGCTGGAGTCGACAGGTTTGTATTTGATGAGGAGGTCGGTTGCACGCAAGTGAGACTGATTGCCGCGGCCACTTTGGTTCTCTCCCAGCATATAAGATGCTCCAAAGAGGAGCGACCAATCGTCAGAGAGCTCTAAAAATTGCTCAATGCGCCCAGTGTAGAGAAAGTCTTCAGGCCCATTAATGGTCGGCAGGCTCCCGGCAAAGTAGCTCGATGCACAGCATTGACCAGCATTTTGGTTCACGGAAATAACGGCTTTCGCATACCAAGGAATGGGCAGTAGCCAGGATGTTTCGACACCCATGCCGCGTCCACCTTCGCCGCCAAAATAGGTTCCCACCATGAGTGCCTGGTCAACGAAGCTCCAAGTGTGTGGGTGGGTTGGGTTGATACGACCAAAAGGGATCAAGAACTGACCTACGCGCACTTGCAATGACCATGGGAGTGAGAGGGTTTGTGCATAGAGTTCTTCTATTTCAACGCCGTATTCAGAGAAAACCAGGTTGGCTTGAAGGTCGAAATATTGGTCTACCTTACTTTCGGCATGGAGTTCGAGTTGTTGCAAAGTGAAACCCGTTCGTGTCGGGTCGTGCGCGCCAAGCTGGAGCGGCTCATCTGAGCTGAAATAAGCCAATGCGATATCCGCGATGAGTGCGATGGCGGGGTTCATGAAAGACTGGCCTTGAACGGTTGGGCTTTGTTCAGGGACGCTCGCTGGCGCTGTTAATTGGAGCGCTTCTGGTGACGACCCTGCTTCAGAACCCAATGCATCCACAATGAGTTGATAGTCCTCGGGGCTAAGTCCCTCTGGGACCGTAGACGATTTTGCGCTTTCGCTGGATGTCTCGGCCTTGTCCTCGGCCTCGCTACCGGAGGGCGTTGCGGCAAGGGACATCACTGGGAAGACTAGGGCGAGGCAAATCGCGATGTAAGGCACTTCTCTCATGTCTTGTGTCTACAAGAACATCACGAAAACTCAACGTCTGAATATGGCTATTCCCGCTAAAACACCTGATTGTACAATGGTCTAGTACATACGGAATTGTTCAATTCATGAATTCAGAAAATGAAAAAGCGTCAGTATTGAATGCCGCTGAATCGCTTGAGTACGAGTCTTCACCGGAGCGCAGGTGGCTCTTGGTTTAGGCGAAAAAGCGGGTTTGGTTTTGCTGGTAGTCACAGAGCATCACTTGAAGAACCTTTCGCGGGTCTCCACCGTTGATTCGCCCGTGAACAATTTTGTAGTTATCGCAAAAAAGGACATCGCCTTCCTTCCATGGCAGCAGTACGCCTTGTGCAAGGTGGGCTGAGATAATCTCTCGATAGTCTGCCTCACTTAGCTCGACGGGGTTACCGGCAGCATCAACAAGGGTAGGTTTAAACATGAAGTTTTCGTCGTAGTTGCCAAGTTCGATACGTGCTTCCGGGAAGAGGCGTTGACCTTCTTCGGCGACAATTTGATGATGGTATCCGGTTAGGTTGAGGCTGGGAACTCCACTTTTGGGGTGTACTAGCAATGCTGGCGCGGTAAATGGTGGGGGAAGGAACTGGTTTTCGTTTTTATAGCGGATAAAACGGGCAGTTTCGAAGTGAGATTTCAGCTCTGGCCTTAGAGCGCTCCATGCGATTTCCGCGTCGCAGAAGAGAGTTTCACCACCTGTATTGCTTTGCTTCTCACAGAGAAACGCGATGACGCGCGGTATATTAAAGAAGATACCGAACTCGTGGTGGGGGAATTGGATATTGTCCTCGTAGGCGAGTGTCGAGGCGTCTTTTTGGGTGAGGGTCCGACCGGTGGCCCAGGCTTCGATAACCCCCAAGAACCAGTTGAGAAAAGGGCCGATAAGGGGAAGAGACAAAAAGAAGCGGGCCAGCTTAGGCGACATCGGCATCATCCAAATGTAGCGCGAGGCCTTGTATGCACTAAGGACAGCTTGTCTGAACCGTGGTGGGTCTACTTTGAAGCCACGAAACATGACTGCGCCGTGCTCTGCGATGAGCTCTTCGAGTTTGTCTTTACCTTCGCGAAGTAACTGATTGAGAAGTTCAGGGGATCCTACATCGATGGGTTCGACGAGCCTTACGATATCGGGTCCACCCTGGTTGGTGACCTCGTGCGGGTGGAGTGGCCTAACGTTGACTTTTTGCCAAGCCGATGAATCTTCGATTTGTATATTGGGCTGAGACACCATGAAACTCCGCTCGTGGACGATTCGGGGTAACACTAAAAATCAATATTCTCAAGCAGGGACGGTATTTGTTATATCAGTTATCGGGTAACAGGACTCTGTTCAGATTTTAACTGTTATGAAATTGGAAATGAGTCGGTTTCGGGCCGTAGCTGACCATGGTGTAAGTATGCCGGAGGGAAAATTATAACACTTAGCTTGAGGCATTACGCGCAGGTTATTGGTTCAACGAATTAAGTGTTGTGCCTGTCTTGTTTTAGGAAAAAATAGACGAGAAAAAGTTTTTAATGGGGGCAGTGATGGCATCCCAAATTCTAGAGATCCCTATCTTCGCCCCAACGAGGCCAACTTCAGTTAGGCTAACATCGTCGACTGGCCGAGCTGTCCAGTCTTCTGGGTACCGACCATCGAGCCATAATCCTTTAATATCTTGTTCGGTAAAATATCGGTCACCACCACGGCTTTCGTCTTCTCGGCCGAAAACCTGGAGCAGTGCCGTCATTTCCAGAGTTTCAATTGCGGTACCCTTTAGGCCAGGGTCGATGGCGTTGAAGTGGTCCATCGCCTCCGCCAGGTTGGAGGCATAGAGCCGGCCCTCAGTGCCGAAGCTTAAGAACGTATCGAGTTTTTCTGGATCCACTTTGGGATCTCGGATTCCTGTGGAGCCCGTATGGTCGATATTGGAATCTCGAAGGTTAAAGAGATTGAATGTGTCCGGTATCTTATCGGTGCCATCGGCGACCTTTACCAATGCGCCTCGCACTGATGGTCCGAGTCCCAGCGAACCAAGTGCTTTATCTAAATCTTCCATATTGATTGAGCCATCAGACTCTGGCTTCAAGTCACCATTGTTGTATAGCGATAAAAGAGCGGGGCACGGTATTTTATCGGCATTTACGCGCTCACGGTATTCTTGTGGAATGCCCTGTGAGTGTTCGAAAGGATTCACTGCACCACGCTTAGGGGAATCTACATTTTTGGCTGGATCGGTCTGGGTAACGGCTCCTGCAAGATGTGGGCATCCAGTGGGAGAAGCTGTATCACCAACACTGTTCGGTGCTGGAGCAGGCTGCTTGATGGGTGGAGGTACCTTAGGCATCTTTTCTCCCGGTAATGATATCAAAAGATGCTAACCAGTTACCGCTCTTAAAGCAAGATAACTGGGGTCATAACTCTCTGAGGGCTCCGGTAGTGAAATTTTTTGAGCCAAGGGATTTAATGATTGAGGTGACGGAAAAACTCTTAACCGGGTCGAGCCTGTTAGGGATTGGCCGTCCACCAGTCGTTTGAGCAGTAGTTACCAAAACGCATACCGTCCCATTTAGAGCACATGACACGACACGCAGGGTTCCAAGCGCTACACTGATGGGTAGCTTCCGTTCCGGTTTTTGAGCAGCTATTCATGAGCATCCCATAGCAGATCGGTGATGGCCACTTGTTAACACAGGCGCGATTTTCAGCGTCCCAGGTTCCGGGACCTTGAAAGGAGTTTCCCGGCGCATTGGTTAAACCCAGGCATCTACTTTCTTGAGTTTCTAAATCTTCATCGCAGTCGTTTGAGAGCCAACCCCAAAAGCCGCCGCAGCTTGTAAGTGCACCGCTTTGCGTGATTGCGCCAACCACGTCCAGTTGGACATCCGCATCAGAGTCGGATTGGTTTACCGAACAAGCGCTGAGCGAAATAGCGAAAGAAGCGATGAGAGTAATAGTTTTAATGAACTGCATGTTAACCCCTGATAACCTAAAGTAAGATACTGGCTGCTCGGTCTGTATCTTGTTTCGTTCATCCATGAATCTGCAGGTTTGATGCCAAAGTCATAGCTGTAAGGTTTTCTATGCATGGCTATCTAAGCGTTCGATATTGGAACGTTTTTTAGACTTTTGAGAGAGCTTCAGACGCGGCCACTTTTAGTTGTGTGATTAACCGGTCGTAATTTCGGTGGATTTTTCTAAAATGTTGGCTTGGCACCGTGAGATTTGAGTTCGATGCTGGAGACAGGGGCCGAAACACTGCCTACCTTCGCATACATTAAGCTGCCGAGGCCGTCTAAGCGAACACTCGGCGGTAGGATGGGGGGCCGGCGTGACCGTTCCAATTCAATTGCTTGTTCTGCTAGTCTTAGCCGCAGGGGGATACGAGCATGGTACAAGGGATTGGGGGGCCGCGGGTTCCATCGGGCCCAATGGCGGGCATTGAAGATGTTCAAACACTTCGGACGCAGGTTGGAGCGCTCGGCGCAACTGTAGCAGCGAGTGATACGCCCAACTGGGAGCAAGCCGCGCTTCAGCTAGATAGTATTCGTGATTCGCTGGGCGGTATTCAAGGTAACAATCAGCTACATGAATTGGGCGGACAAGACCTACAATCGATTCTAGATGTTGCAGAGCAGGTACTTGGTAAGGCTGAGAGAAACAAGGCGGCCGCAGGTGAATGGTCTATTCTTGAACGTGTTTTGCAGGTGCTTGGATATATTCTTTTTGTCATTCCCGGCATCAAATACACAGAGAAAATTCAAAAAGATAAAGATGCGGCGATGGCAGAAGCAGACAAGCCCATCCCCATGCTCAAGGAACGAGTAGAGCAACTTAGGGCACGCATCGACCCCGAAAAAACAAAGATGCAGTATTTTGAAATTCGTGGGGCAAGTGTGCCTCTACATAAGCCAGACTCGGTTGAAATTCATGCTGGTAAAGATGAAATGGCTGATGCAGTCAGCCGTCACATTTTAGGTCATCAAGAACTCGTAAGAGACGACGCGACAGGACGTGTTGGCGGAGCCCTGGACCCTGATAAAATAAGTATTCGAGGTTCCGATGGTAAAGAACTCGGTGCCAGTGCAAAAGCGGCAATGCTTGAAAACTTCGAGGCCGTGGGTGACGAACTGCATTTAGCAGAATCGATTTTGGCCGACGGAAAGATATCTGCCAAGGAACGTGATGCTCTGGCGCGTGAGCTGGTGAATGCCGCGCGAACGGGTGTGACAATTGATTTGAAAAATGCCGATGGTCTTCACGGCACTGATATCTCGTTGCGAACTGACAATGGTAAACTGGTCAAGACGTTGAAGC
>JABJBS010000295.1 GCA_018668695.1 Deltaproteobacteria bacterium | reverse complement strand
GCCTAGATCGCACCCGAGTCATCCTCGCCAAGCGTGTGAGCCAACTTCAGGCCGAGAATAAAAGTCTTAAAGAGCAAAAACTTGAAGCGATGAATCTTGCCAAACAATTGGCTACGGAAAAGAAACAAGCACTCGGTAAAGCGACAAGCTTAGATGGTGAAAAATCAGAAGCGATGCAACGCTTTAACGCACTCGAAGAAAAGCACGAAAATTTAGCGAGCGAGAAAGAACGACTTGCTCAAGACCTCGCCATCTTACAGGCCGACAAAGAAGTGTCGGGCGAAAAAAGCGAAGAGCTTAAAAGCGCCAACGCCATGCTTGCCGACGAGAAGCTGAAGGTTGAACAACGAGAAGAGGATGCGAAAAAACTGATTGCTCAGCTCGAGGAAGATATCACTGCCAAAAAGGTGAAGATTTCAAAACTCTCGGGTGTTGTAAAAGTAGACCTCGATAACTCAATTCTCTTCCGCGCTGGTTCAAGTAAACTTGGTAAAGAAGGGCGCGCAGCTCTTTCACAAGTTGTTGAGGCCTTAAAAGGCTCTGCTGAACGTGTCATTCGCGTTTATGGGCATACAGACAGCACCACTGCCCCGGAGGGAGCTTTTTACAAAAACAATTGGGGTCTTTCCTCACTTCGCGCCGCAAGCGTCGTCTCTTTCTTAATTGAAGAAGGCATCGAGCCTGCAGATGTGGCCGCTGTCGGATTTGGCGCAACTCGCCCCATTGGCGATAACGAAACCAAAGAAGGCCGCGACTTAAACCGCCGTATTGAAATTGTTTTGGTGCCGAAGCTAGCGAAAAACTAAATGAGCGCAAGCTTCATCAGGAGTTCGCTTAAATCATCTGCCTGCTCGCCGGCTAATCGAATCTTTTGAAGCATCACTTTATCTCGGCTCATCTTCATCAACATCTTAAGCCAGTCCTGCGCCGCTAAAAAAGCGCTTTGAGAATCGGTCCCATCTTGGGCGTGAGATAATCTGGCAACCCACAAACGTCCCTGGCTGTCGACATGGCAGTCATCGAGCATCAACCGGCTTAGCGTCACTCCAAACGCCTGAGCACCGGCGATGATAGCCGCCGCATCCCGTGCAAGCCTGAGCACTTCAATACCCCTGAGCTTGCCTTTCTTTAAAACCTGAAGGGCTGGCTTACCGGTCATCGGCAGTACGCGAAAACAAAGCGTCGAACCCGAAGTACCGCCCTCAAGAATCGGTACAACCTGAGGCATCACCAAACGCTTGTGTAACTCCGAAGCTCCCCGAAAAGTCGTTGGGTCATCCACACGGGCAGTATCCACCCAAACAGTAACCTGGTGCTCGAAAGAAAAACCAAGCTGCCACTGACCGGTTGGAATGGTTTCAAGAGTTGTGCCCTCGCCTGCCTCAACCAGTGCTGTCCGGCCAAGCCGCGGGCGCTCCAGGGCCCCGAGCCACTTCTTCGGCTGCTGAAAATCCGGTTGGCTCGTTGTGAGTTGCGACAAGACTTTCTTCGCCTTGCCCTCTTGTCCTGACCCCAGCAAAGAACCCACTCTTTTCATCGCCAGGCTGCTGTAAACCCGGCCACTCTTGGTAAATGTTTCCAAGAGAATATTTACACCGCGCTCAATTCGCCCTTCGGTCTTCTCCAAAAGCAAACAAGCCTCAACCAAGCGCTCTCGAATACGCTCAGGGTAACGACGCAAATTCGAGTCGGGCATTTGCATCACCAGTAAAAGACCTTGCTCAACAAGCGCCAAATCCAGCCCTCTACGATGACCTTTCCAAACAACCGGATAAAGAACACGCAGCGGCTCTACAATTTCGCGAAGTGCACTGGGTAAATCTTCCAGAGATCCATCAAGCGCCTTTCGAAACGTATCGCTGCCTAAAAGGCCGAGCATCACCTGAGGCAAAACTGCTTTATCAAACATCGATACACTGAGGTCCAAAACACGCCTCATCTGAGCCGACGATACCTGGCTGAAGTCCAGCCTCGTTAAACCGGCACTGAGGGCAGTTGCAGCTTCATCTCTCGATACTGTTTGTTTTAAAGACTCGAGGTAGGCCAGAACGGTCTGAATATCAGGGTAGAAACGTACCAGGCCGGCCAAAAATGAGGTCTTTAGCTTCGGATCTTGAACCCGCGTAAGGGCAGAGCTCACAGATTGGCGGTCGACCTTCTTTAAGAGGTGCAGGCATACCCCACGCCTTTCTGGCTCTCTTGCACCACTGAGCAGCAGCTCCTCTTGGGAGTTTGTCTTGAGTTTTAAAATTTTTCGATGTTTTGCCAAAAATTGGAAGTGTTCTTTAAACTCCGCGATCTCGGCGGCCGACAACTCCGCTTCGACCGGCTCGCTTCGGTCGATTTCACTCTTTTGCTCCAAAACCTTAACGGCTTGGTTTTCCATATTTTTCGGTGACTTACGGCGGCTGGGACGGCGTCTTCGCTTACTTGAACTCGGTCGGGATGAAGGTTGATTACTCATAACAAAAACAAGCTCGCACAGCTTGAACAAGAGCTCAAGTAGGATCGAAAAGAACTGCTTTCTCCACGCAGCCCAAATTAATTACACAAAAATCGAACGACCCGGCATCTAAACAGTGCGGCAATCACCAGTGTCCTGCTTGCGTGAAATTAGTCACGTAGTGGGTCACTAAGGTTCGGGCCTTACCATGGTGGTAGGGTCCGAACCCCCAAGATTGCAGCAAATGCCCACAACATTTTTTTCCCCCTTATATGGCCCAAACCGACTTTTTAGTTGGTGAGAGGGAGACCCCCAAACATGAAGATTCAAAAAATCATCCCATGGATGCTCTGCTTTGCTTTAGCGGCTTGCGGACGCCCATCAACAAACGCCGGTTCTGATCTTGGTAGTAATGACTCAACCGAAACCGCCGCTGACAATAGCCAAGAGAGTGTCGTCCCCGTGACCGGTGGACAGGCGACAAGCCACGACGGCGTCTTCTCTATTGTCTTTAGCCCGCTCACGTTTGACCAATTGGTTACCGTGACCATTGAGAAACTCGAAGACTTACCAGCCTCCGAAACGCGCTCTGTTTTCGGTGCCTACCGCGTAAGCCTCAGCCCAGACACGGTCACTCTCGCAGAAACTAAAACCGTTCGCGCTCAATTCGCGATGACTCAAGAGGGTGTGGATGCCATTGGCATTACAGATATGCGCGTGGTTGTGCGAACCGATGCTGAAGCAGGGTTTGCGACTCAACAAGAGCCTCGCTTTCTCGAAGGCCAAATTTGGTCGACTTCCTCTATCGTCACTGCAGATTTTGGTCTTATCCGAACAACGGAACCCAATACATGTGAATGCAACGAAGACAGCAGCTGCACCGAATCTTGTGACTGTGACCCCGACTGCGGTGACAATCCAGATCCAAGTGAGAGCGGTAACCCAACCAACTGCGGCGATGGCGAGTTCTCCTGCCACAGCGGTGACCAGTGTATCCCGCAGATCTACTTTTGCGACGGGCTCCCGCAATGCAATGATGGCAGCGACGAAACCGATAACGCATGCGATGGCACTGCCGGCCCCGCTGACGATGCTTTTGAACCCGACAACACCTACAATTCAGCCGGAACCATCACACTTGGCGAATCTCAAGTTCATACACTTCCGGCAGGAGATGGTGACTTTGTTAAGTTTACTATTGAAACTCGGCAAGAAGTTCTGGTCACGGCGGTCAGTAACTTTGAGCGCCCAGCATTAACGCTCTACACGGAAAATCATTCTCAAATTGCATCAACATCTGATGGTTTTTTCGAGTCGGGGCAAAACCTCAACGAGGTGCTTGATGCTGGCACTTACTTTGTCTACGCGTTCAGCGCCGAAGGCAGTGCAATCACAAGCTATAGCCTCAAGGTTCAGGCAAGTGACCCTCTTCTTCCTGGACCACAAAACCTAACCGTGAGCTACTCTGGTGGAGCTGCAGTGATGGCCTGGACCGCTCTTGAAGGTGCAAGTTCATACAACGTTTACTACGGCGAGATGCCTGGTGGTCCTTACGAGCCACTTATCTATATCGCCACAGAAGGTATGCCTCCTTTAAATACGGAAGCTACTACATTCTCACTAAACGGGTTCCCGAGTGACTACCCTATCTATGCGATGGTTCGAGGCGTTGATGAAAATGGGGTTGAGACCTATGCTTCCAACGAAGTAAATATTCAAGTTCCACTGGCTTCAGACATGTTTGAACCAGACAACAGTTTTTCTACGGCCTCTGCATTATCAACTGAACCTATCTACAGTGGTACATACCGACAAGCACACTCATCCCATGTCATTGATGACCAAGATTATATTCGCCTTGAGTTAACGGGATGGAAAAATAACATCACCATCACCACGACGGGGCCAGATGAATGGTCTGATACTGAACTCTATCTCTACAACGACTCACAAGGTCAGCTGGCTTATAATGACCAAGACGAGGTTCTTGGAAACAGTTACTCCAGAATTGAGATGACGGACCTTCCGGCCGGAAGCTATTATATTATGGCACGTGGCTATGGTAGCTGGTCGACCATTGGTTCCTATTTCGTTGATGTGAATGTTCAGGTCAGCGCGCCACCAAGCGGAACACCGGATGCATTCGAATCAGATGACACAATTGCTGAAGTCACAGATTCTGCAATTCATCTTCTTGATACCGATGCTACGCAGGCTCACTCAATCCATCAAGATGGTGATGTAGACTTTGCACGTATTGAGATCACCTCAACCTCAGACATCACGATTCGTGCGTCTGTTGAATCGAGTGGTCTTTTTGTTACTCTCTTTGATGTTGATGGTACTGAGGTCGCGACTTCTAAAGGACGTGAGGATTCCTATCAATTAAGTCAGACCAATTTGGTTAGTGGTACCTACTTTGTGAGTATGCGCAACGAGGCTATCCCCCAGTTTATCGCGGCTTATGATTTATCGCTGACTGTCTATGTGCACCCAGAAATACCTTCTAACCTGCAGGTCGTTGCTGGAGAGGACTCGCTCTCACTTACGTGGGATGCGGTTACTCCAAGCACAAGCTACATCGTCCAGTACAGCTATTCAGCCGCTGGTCCATTTGAGACGGTTGAAGCGACCCAGGGCTCATCACCTCTGAGTGCCCCCGAAAACAACTACACTTTGAACGGACTTCCATCTGACGCGCGCACATTTATCTGTGTACGTGCAGTCAACGGGACCGCGCAGAGTGAATGTTCTGAAGTCATCTCAGCAACGCCGCTGGCTGCATCAGGCGATTGAGCAATAAGGAACGAGGTATACCTACTACTCGGGCGTGCCTTGTTTAATCCAATTGCATAAGAGGTTTGTCTGCTCGGAACTGGGCACCGGCGGACAAGCCTCGCAACTGGGTGGCATCGTTTCCGAACGCGCCTCATCCAGAGCTCCCAGGGCATTCGTCACCGCGGCAGCATAGGTCGTGTAGTCAACTCCTACCGGAGCCCCTTCTCGCTCTACGCCTGTTTTTTCGTGGTTATGACAGTAGTTACATTTGGCCTCAAAGAGAGGCCCAATCTCGGTCGAGAAACTAACCGTTTCTTCTAATACGGTTTCGCAAACGACTTCTTCGCTGCCGCCGCATCCAGGCAACGCCGCCGTCAAGCCGCACGTAACCATTAAACCCATCACTGCAAGCCACTGCCTTTGAATCATTGTAAGCCCTTTATATTGAATCTGTCTCAGCCTGTTGCAGCTTGTGCCGCGCTCTCCTGAACGCCCACCAAGACGGCTTCGCTCTTTGCAGCCGCCTCAGCCGCAAGAAAACCATAGCACAACGCTGGTCCGATGGTACCGCCCGCTCCAGGGTAGGTCCGGCCCATCACTGAGGCACTGGTATTACCGGCGGCATAGAGCCCCTCAATGGGTTGCCCATTCTCTTTCAAGACACGCGCATCAGCATCTGTGGTTAAGCCGCCTTTGGTTCCTAAATCTCCAGGGAAAAGCGGGATGGCATAATAGGGTGCTTTGTTCAGCGGTGCCATACATGGATTCGGGCTTACCCGGTCATCGCCATAGTACCTATCGGCAGCACTCTCGCCCCTGCCGAAATCAAGGTCTTTGCCCTCATGAGCCATTTCGTTAAACCGCTTCACCGTCTCGCTTAAGCTTGGAGCATCTACTCCGAGCTTCTGCGCAAGCTCATCCAAACTACCTGCCTTCAAAAGAAAATCTTTGCGTAGCTTTCGCGGCAGGGTTTTATCCGGCAAAGCTTTGCCCGGACCCACCGGCCCTGCGATGTAGTTGTGGCGGTAGTCTGCATCAAAGACCATCCAGCCGGGTACGGTCTTTCCCGTTTTTTGGTGATCCTTATACATCTCAACCACAACATCCACGTAAGGTGCCGACTCGTTTGTAAATCGCTTCCCTAGCCCGTTGATAAAAATACCTCCCGGCAAGCTTTTCTCAACCACCAACACCCAGCCATCCTTAGAGCCGGGGTATTGCGTGACAGGTGTCCACCAAGCCTCGCTCATCAAAGCTGTACCTGCACCGGCTTTCATGCCCATTTGAATGGCATCACCCGTGTTGTGCTCATTTCCGGCAGTCCACTCAACGGAGGCTGGCTTGGGCCCATACTCTTCACGCATTTTTAAATTGCGTTCAAAGCCGCCAGCAGCCAATAAGACTCCCCGCTTGGCTTCAACACGCATGGACTGGCCATCCTTTTCAATGACCGCGCCCACTGCCCGCCCATTTTCGAAAATCAATTCACTGGCTGGACTCTTTAACCAAATCGGCACATTTCTATCTTTGAGACTCAACCTCAAGCGGCCCATGAGGGCATTACCGTTCGTCAGGTAAGGATCTCGGCCATATTTTCGCCGTGTAGGATAACGAAACGCATACTTTATAAAAAGCCAGGCCATCAAACACAGCGACTTGAACCCGAGCATAATCATGGTTTTTGCGATCTTGGCGGTGATCATCATCTTGCCCATGATGAGTGCGCTCTGAGCCGGTGGATGCAGAAGGTTAAAGTCGTTCTCAAGCAGGGAACCGTCAAAAGGCAGAGGCTCCATGGACCGACCGCCCAACTTTCCTCCCGGCGCCTCGGGGTAATAATCAGTGTACTCAGTCAGCGGCATGAAATGCAGGTGAGTCTTTTGCGCAAAGTACTCCACCATCCGCTTACTGTTGTCCCGGTAATTCACAAGAAGTGAATCAGGAACTTCACCTTGGGTAATATGGGAGAGATAGGTCAATGTGTCTTCGTCGGAGTCAGTGATTCCTGACTTGGCCATATGTAAATTATTGCCTACCCAACAAACGCCGCCGCTCATGGCAGACGACCCGCCATAAGTTTCGCCCTTTTCTACCAACAAAACATCCAGGCCAAGATCACTGCCACGGATTCCCGCCGACATCGCACCTGCTCCCGAGCCAATAACCAAGAGGTCAACGCTATGGTCCCATTTCGGCATAATGATTCAACTCCCCGTTGCTACTGCACACCATGATAGAACATGTTCTAGGACTTGCCTGCCCACGGTGTCAACGTGATTAGGGTGTGTAGGTAGGACGCGCAGGATGTAACCCTTGAAATGATCCCCCTGAATGCGATGAGATGAAAGGGTCGAAGATTTTGATTTAGTCTTATGTTTTCAACTGTCTGGAGCGCCGAGAATGGGTTTTTTCAATCACCAACTGCCATTTGCATGGAAGCTAATCGGCGTAAAACGCACAATGAAAAAACATGTAAACTCCACGATGAACATCGCAGACTTCGTGGAAGCCAACGCTCGAAAGTGGCCCAACAAAGAAGCCATTGTCGATGCAGAAGGCGTGGAAAAATCCCTCACCTGGAGTGAATTCGATTCCCTCGCCAATCAAGTCGCAAATTGGGCCTTGAAGCGCGGCTTTAAAAAGGGTGACCGAATCGCACTCTACATGGACAACATTCCCGTTTATCCAGCCATTTGGGTGGGCCTCGGCAAGATTGGTGTTGTAACCGCGCTCATCAACTCGCACCAAGAAGGCAAAGCACTTAGCCACTCCATCACCGTGGCCAACTCCAAAGCCATCATCACCCAGGCAGGAAAAGTCGATCCCATCAATGCCATCCGGGGTGAGCTACCCGGTGACATCAAACTCTGTACCATCGGGCCCCATATTGCTGAAGGTTATGAAGACCTCAAAAGCAGTTGGGATGACTGCTCAAACGATCCGCCTCCTAAACAACCCGATCTCCACGCCACGGATCCACTGATCCTAATCTATACTTCAGGTACCACCGGTCTTCCCAAAGCGGCTGTTATTACTCATATCCGCAGTCTCGGAGCGGGGCTTGTTTTCGCAAGACTTGGTAACATTACCCAACATGACGTCATCTACACCGCGCTCCCGCTCTACCACAGTGCCGGGGGCATGATTGGCGTGGGTTCCACTTTTACAACTGGTGCCAAAATGGTAATCCGGCGAAAATTTAGTTCCACACAGTTTATTCCTGATTGCCAAAAGCACGGCTGTACCGTTGCTCAATATATAGGTGAGGTGCTTCGATATTTATTGACCACCCCAAAATCGGCCGAAGACAAAAATCACAAGATTCGTTTTCTACTGGGCAATGGGCTTAGACCGGATATCTGGGATGAGGTGGTGGAAAGGTACGGCGTTGGAATTTTTGAATTCTACGGCGCAACCGAAGGGAATGTTACGCTTCTTAACCCCTATGGTATGGCCCATGCTGTCGGTTACATGCCACCTGTTCTCCAAAAGCTACTGCCCTATTCCATTGTAAAGTTCGATATTGAGAACGAAGAACCCATGCGTGACAAGAATGGGTTTTGTGAACGCGTGAAGCCAGGGGACATTGGCGAAGCCATCGGGCAGATTCTCCCCAACGACCCTGTGTCTGAATTTCGGGGTTACACCAACAAAGAGGCCACCGCGAAGAAGATACTCGAAAACGTTTTTACCACTGGAGATCGATTCTTTCGGACCGGTGATCTACTCCGAATGGATGATGAAGGCTTTGTGTATTTTATGGACCGTATTGGCGACACCTTCCGCTGGAAAGGTGAGAACGTTGCAACCACAGAAGTGAGTGAAGTCATCAACACTATTCCGGGGATAAAAGAGTCGATTGTATATGGGGTCGAAATTCCTGGTCATGATGGCAGAGCTGGAATGGCGGCCTTGGTGATTGATGGTGACTTTGAACTTTCAGTTTTGGCAAAGGCTTTAGAAAACCAGCTTCCAACATACGCAAGACCCATCTTTCTGAGAATTCTTCCGGAACCCGACCTAACGGGAACCTTTAAACATCAAAAAGCCAGATTGAAGAAAGAGGCCTACAGTCTCGAGCTTACCGACTCGATCTATATACGCGATGCCGCGAGTGGAAATTACGAAGACTTGAACCAAGAACTGACTGATGCACTGCACGAAGGCGCGAGAATCTAACCTAGACTGGAGATTTACGGGTGAAGATAGGCGGCCTGACGAGCTGCCACTGCAGCATCAAGCAATGCGCCGCATCGCTCTTTTCGGCTTGAACCCATGATTACCAAATTTCGAGTACCCGTGACCCGGCGGATATTTCCAGCGGCCCACTCCACGTAACCCGTAATCGACTTGATATCCTCTGGCATCATCGAAAAGCCGACCTTATGAGCATTAAAAAGCTTCTCTACGATACCTTCGGCATCGATGGCTTCAAATATGCGGCCGTCATCAAGCTGTACTTTCATGTTTCCCCCCGGTCATGACCATGAGTTATTTGAATAACCCACTAAATTCATTCACTTTATTGACCTAGACTCCCCCAAGCTTCGGCCTCAACTTTTGCAAGTACTTCAATAAGTACCCCATCCCCCCGACATCTCTGCCGGAATTGGGGCCGATCTTCTACAAACAGACAGAAATAGCAAATTATTTCTCCTACGCCGAACCTTGGCATCCAACTGAAGATTCCTGATACTAAAGCCAAAGAGAAATTTGATGTGACTAGACTACGAAGTACGCGATTAAAAAGGAGGCCGTCATGACCAGTTCTGCAGAAGCAGCACGGGAACTACTGGACATTGTCTCAAGTGAATTTCAGCTCGCTCTCGAGGAATCTGGGGGATCACTCTCAAGTCAACAAGTACTCGCCGTCATTAGCAACTTGAAACAGCGGCGGGCGTTTAGCGACGCACCAACCATCCTCTCCCCACTTGCCACGCTGCAAACGCCTTTTGAAGTTGTATTAGCAAGCCGGTTTCTTCACCTCTTTGCAAACCCCGATGGACGAAGTCTCCAAGACGGCGGGCTCTCACCTCGTATGCTCCCTGGATTTTTCAAAGTGGTTCGTATGATGATCGGCGGTCCAAAATACGACGCTTACCAAGAAGAGTGTCAGCAAATAGAAACGGAACTGCGTGGAGAAAATTCAGCGCTCTCTACCTCAAATCTCATCACTAAAATTCGACAAGACCAAAGAACGCGGCAAGTGGCATTGCTGGTCTATGCCCGGATGGGGCTGTGGTTCACGCAATTCAAGAAAAGAAAAGAATGGTTCATCAGTATCATTAACGGAACGCTTGCCCCGCTTCCGGAGGGTCCGATCGAAGCTGATGAGGAAAATTGGAACTTTAAGTCATCACACTTTACTGAGCTATTCACCGTCCTCTTCTTGGAAGACGTGATTGTGACAATGCTCAATCAAAGTTCTCACGAAGTCTTGATTAACGAATTCGGGCCCAATGCGATATTCCAGCTACAAGCCATGATCTCATCGCTTAGCCGAGACATGGACCAATACTTTTGTGGGCTTGAGTGAACTAGAGTCTAGATGCCAATCGTTTTGATCGATTGTGACGATTTCTAAAAGCATGTCGCGTCGTGGCCACGGGCCAATGACAAATATCCAATGCACATTGACCAAGGCCTACGAATCGAACGATTCCTTCTTCACTCATTGTGGGTATCAAATTGCGACCACGAAATTGAACGTTGGTGCATCCCTGACTTTTGCATTCTCCGACCCGAGTTTCTGTAGGCGAAAAATTTCCGTCTTCAATATCACAGAGGTAAGCCATCAACTCCTGCTTATCCATTGTGCGAGAACGCATGCGCTGAAATAGAGCCGGGAAAAAGCCGGAAAATTCAGCGGCCCCGATATGATAGGCAAACGTTTCGAGGTCACCAGTCTTACAACTTTGAGCCATAGCGCGCAGAGTAGACTTCACCTCAGCTCTCACCCAATTTACTTCACTTTGACTTAGCCGGTCCGCTCTAAGTCTCACTACGGGTCCTTGCAAGCCTGCCCTATCGATCTCCTGAAAAATCTCAACGGCGGATGCCGAGGGTGCGGCCTGAGCATCGCTGCTCGCACATGCGGTAGCAGATAATATCACTGCAATCGCAACGCTGATGATGTAGCTTCGGGGAGAGTCTTTTTTCTCTAATATACAGGTCATCTTCACTCTTTGGGCTAAGGTCACGACAGGGTAAAATGGCTGAAACCCTTAATTTAACGTAGATATTTGCAAGTCCTGTTCCACCTTTCGGTGCGTCATTTTGATCTCAACCCAACCTAATTACAGTAGGTTGCAGGAGCACCTTTGCGCACACTGGCGCACATTGAGGTCATTCTGGCTGATCTTTAAAAATAATGGGGCATTCGTCCCAAAAAATAATGAGCGCCTGGGACACTGCCGGGCTTTGCGATAAGCTCACAAAAGATGAAGACCCATATCGAAATCGACCCCAACTTGGTTGAACAAGCTCGGCGAATCAGTCAACTCGACTCAGCTCAAGAAGCAGTGGAGTATGCACTCCGCCGCTTTATTGAATCCGATATTGAGAACCAACAAGAGGGCCGCCCCAAACTAAAAGTTGATAGTAAACTTCACCCCACATCAAAGCAGAGTCCTTTCTTTGGTCAGTTCTTAGTTCAGCACCAAGTCATTAATCTTCAAGAACTCAACAGTGCGATTCAGTTCATGCGTAAAAATAATCCGCGTGTGGGCGATTTAGCTGTCCAGCGAGAATACCTAAGGCCTCAACAAGCCCAGGAACTTCACCGCGAACAACGTACGGTCGACATGTTTTTTGGAGACCTTGCGGTACACCGAGGACTTTTAACACAAGCTCAATTGAATGAGTTATTAGAAGAACAAAAGGCCAGGCGTATTCGCCTCGGCGATGCCATTGTCGTACTCGGATTTTCTACTGTAGATAAAATCGAAGATACAGCGCGCTCGTTTCATCAATATCTTGAGGACCAGGAAAAAAGTAGGTCATCATCCGAGGTTCAGGAAGCCCCGGAGACTAAGCGTCTAGAGCAATACCTCACAAGATATCTTCCCAAAATGCTCCAACGTTTAGCAGACGTTCAAGCTCGCACCCATCAACTCGGAGCGCTTGAAGACGGTCACCTCGAAGAGTTTCATGGACAAGTTCAATTACGAGGCCCCAACATCTGCACCCTCAGCGTCAGCCTTGATATTGTGTTGATTCACCATATCCTCGTGGGGCTCTTCAGTGCCGACTATGAACAGATTTTCGATGAGCCACCCTACGAAGATGCTATCAGTGAGTTTTTAAGTATGTTGGCTGCCAGCACTGCCAGCCAGCTTGAAAAATCAGGGTATGAATACAAGAGCGCCACACCAACCGTTGGCAATCCGCCCAATCAAGGCACCACCATTTGTGTGGAAACAACAGTAGGACGAGGCATTGTCGTTTTTGGCTTCGAGCCCTTGCCTTAAGCCCTACCTAAAACAAAAAATCATCATCATCGGCAATGGTATTCTTGGGGCGCTCGGCAATGACGCATACTAAGACGGCTTGAACGGCGGTAGCGTCCAATGAACGCAATGCCCCCATCAGCTGATCGTGGCGATGCTGGAAACCGACTCTCGTAAGATTCTCAATGGTGAATGGGCAGACGAGTTCTTCTCGGTATATGTGGCCCAAAAGTTTTTTTAGCTCTTCGGTTTTTAACTCCCGAAGACCCTTTGCTGCTTGCATCATTGTACACTCCAAATTTGTGGCAGAATGGGCGCATCTGCACCAATTTGTCCAAATCCACAAGCCCGTAGCACCTTCTTAGATTCACAACTTGTGGTCGGATGCACACTTCGGTAACCTACCGACGGGAGCAGAACTGCATGAGCAATCCATTCTTGGGATTAAAATACAACGACCTCGCCCTTCAAAGCGAAGGTGAGGAAGTGGTTCGGGTCATCAACCTGAATGAGAAGCGGTGCGTTCAAGCAGTCCGAGAATTCATCGAAGCAGGCAGAGCAGCCTGCGAGTGTGACGAGTGTATTCTTGATATTCTTGCCCTCACACTCAACAACACACCATCCCGTTATATCGTTAACGACATTCATATGAATTGTTTCGGTGAGCAGAATCAGCACCCGAGTGATGACGAACTTGCGAAAATCGTAGAAAAGTCTGCCCTTCAGGTAGCGCAGCGACCACACCACTAAAATAGCACCCAGCAATTGAGGTGCAGCGGCATCATCGCGGGGGTTTCTTCCACCTGCTCGCTAAGCCAGTCCCCACCTGTTGCTCCAAGAGATCGTGAACCCAAGAGAATCTTACTCGGCGAATTGAAAGTGCGGAGTACAAGTTTGACGCATCGGTTAACTATCGGAGAAAGAAAAGCCTTTTCAGGCCCTTGCAGCTCTTAGGCGTGAGCCTTTTACCTACATCTCGAATCCGAGGCCCATTTGCATCGATGTCCCAAAAAGCGGTTTACTATATAAGGTTCACAGAATTTACCCGGGTGAGTCGAATACGTGAGGAGAGGGTCTGAATGAGCGACCGTTTCGGTGATTATCTAATCGAAAAAGGAATTCTTCAACGCGACGACGTGATGAAGGCGCTTGAGGTTCAGGCAGATTCCACAGTTAAAATCGGCACTATATGCCTAGAAGAACGCTACATGACCGTTAAGCAGGTTATGAACACATTGCGTACTGGCGTAGATACCGCGAGGCCTTTTGAAGATCAGGCGATTACCCTGGGCTATCTCACTGCACAGCAACTTGGACATGCCTTAAAAATCCAAACTCAGCGGCGACCCTTTTTCGGTGAAGTACTGGTAAGCCTGAAGCTCATTGAACGAAAGAGTCTTTTCGCTGAACTTGGTCAATTCTGGACCCGAGCAACTCAAAAAGCTGCCAATAAAAACGAGCCGGGTGTCACCAATATCACCGCAAAGATGCCTTCAATCGACGATCACGAGATGGACGTTATTGAAATTCCGCTGATGTACCCTGAAGAACTTAACGAATTTCGTGAAGAGACGCAGCATGCACTTCAAAAGGTGGCGTTGGGACTCACCAACTTTAAGCCTGGTGCTGATATTCCAGAGGTTTCGGGACACATTGCTTTTATCACGAATAAAATGCGGGGCGGTGCCGAGCTAGACGGCATGCACTGGCTAGCTGAGCTAACCGGTGAAATGGAACGCGGTATGCTCCTTATTGGAGATGGAGACTCGGGTGAGGGCCTCATGCCGGTCATTCAACTTTACTTCCGTGCAACCGATTGCATTCAATCATTCCTCGACTCGATTGCAGGAAACGAAGCGGTCGTTGATGTGGACATGGCTAAAAGCATCCGCGAGGCCGTTCAGATTTTCGGCTCCATCGGAGACTTGGCAACTCAGAGCAAGATTGGCGCCGAGATGAGCGCCAAAGGCAAAGCCGAGCCCAAGCAATACAACTCACTTCAGGGCCTCAATGTTTTGCTCATCGATGATGATACTGTCATCCGGAATACGCTGGAGCGCCACCTGCGCTCAAAAGGAATGGAAGTCGAACAAGCCAAAAACGGTGCGGTTGGCCTTGAACGCCTACTTCAGACCATCACCGGATTTGACTTTGTGATTGTCGATTTACATATGCCGATCATGGATGGATTCGACTTCGTCGCCGAAGTACGGTCACGCCCCGAATACCAAACGTTGCCGATCTGTATGTTTACGGCGAGTCTTCATATGGCCGATGTACGAAAAGCCATGGATCTTGGGATCAGCGGCTACGTCATCAAGCGGGAATGGAAGCATTGCCTCATGCCGGAAATCGGCAGAATCCTCGGTCTTCCCCCTTCGGAAATCGCTCTGCTCGAAGCCTGATTTTTAAACGCTCATTCGTTGGGTTTTACGGGCCTGCGCCATTGATGCATGGCTCTTTCCCCGTTATAGCAGCTCGCATAAGAACTCGTGTTCTGACCATTTTCTCACGCGTCATTCCCACAGGTGGTTCTATGCAAACGCTCATTGGCAGCCCTGCTCTCTCCGATTTTAAAAACCAGCGACTCCTCGCCGCGCTCAAAGAAGAAAACCCCGCAATTACAGGTATATCGGCCTACTTTTGCCACTTTGTAGATACGGCAGTCGACCTAGATAAAGAGCAAACTCATCAACTTGAGCAGCTTTTAACCTACGGCCCACGTATGGCCGCCCAAGAGCGCGAGGGTGACCTCGCCTTGGTATTGCCAAGGATCGGAACAATTTCGCCCTGGTCATCAAAAGCAACCGATATCGCTCACATCTGCGGCCTTACAAAGATCAAGCGAATCGAGCGTGGTATCGCCTACTACCTCCAAGGAGCTGAGTGGACGCAGGCACTGCGAACCCTCATTCATGACCGAATGACTCAGATTACGGTGGCTCAACTCGCCGACGCCCAACCACTTTTTGAGCAGGCCGTCCCAACTCCGATGGCCCATGTAGAGCTTCTTCAAGGGGGCCGAGAGGCTCTCGTCAAAGCCAACCAAGAGCTAGGCCTCGCCTTAAGCGAAGACGAAATCGACTACCTCGTCACCAGCTACACAGAGCTTGGCCGAGATCCAACAGACATCGAGCTCATGATGTTTGCCCAAGCCAACAGTGAGCATTGTCGTCACAAAATCTTCAATGCCAGCTGGACCATCGACGGTACCGACAAAGACCTCTCATTGTTTGCAATGATTAAGAATACCTTTGCCAACAACAGCGAAGGCGTTTTGTCGGCCTACAAAGATAACTCCGCAGTCATGGCCGGCAGCACCGGTAAACGATTTTTCCCCGATGCAGCCGACGACATCTACCGCCCGCACGAAGAAGATGTTCATATTCTGATGAAGGTCGAAACCCATAACCACCCAACCGCGATATCGCCCTTCCCAGGTGCAGCTACCGGTTCAGGTGGTGAGATTCGGGATGAAGGTGCAACTGGGCGAGGTGCAAAACCGAAAGCTGGGCTTACGGGCTTCTCCGTATCCAATCTGCAAATCCCAGGCCTAGAACAACCTTGGGAGCAGCCTTATGGGAAACCTGATCGCATTGTGACTCCCTTGGAAATCATGACCGAGGGTCCCTTAGGCGGCGCGGCTTTTAATAACGAATTTGGTCGGCCAGCCCTCGGCGGATACTTCCGAACTTACGAACAATCTGTTGCGACGGCTGAAGGCAGCGAAGTCCGCGGCTACCACAAACCCATTATGATTGCAGGCGGCATGGGCAACATCCGTGCACAGCATGTCCAAAAAGACATCGCAGATCCTGGCGCAGCCATTGTTGTTCTGGGTGGGCCTGCCATGCTTATTGGTTTAGGCGGCGGTGCAGCATCTTCTATGGCCAGTGGTACCAGTGCTGAAAACCTAGATTTCGCTTCGGTTCAACGGGACAACCCCGAAATGGAACGTCGGTGCCAAGAAGTCATCGATAGCTGTTGGCGGCTAGATGATAGCCCAATCGTTGCCATTCACGATGTGGGTGCTGGCGGCCTTTCCAATGCGTTACCAGAACTCATGCACGACAGCGGGCGCGGCGGCGACTTCAAACTGCGTGAAGTTCCAAACGATGAACCAGGTATGAGCCCGCTCGCGATTTGGTGCAACGAAAGCCAAGAGCGCTACGTCATCGCTATCTCACAAGATAAGCTTGATGTGTTTAAAGCAATTTGCGAACGCGAGCGCTGTCCTTATGCCGTGGTTGGTGAAGCAACTCTTGAAGAAGAGCTTAAGCTCAGCGATTCTCACTTCGAGAATGACCCAATTGATATGCCGATGTCTCTTTTGTTTGGCAAACCCCCAAGAATGCACCGTGATGTCGTATCAATCGAATCGCCACGTCAAAAACTTGAAACATCAAAGTTAGACCTCGCAGAAGCTACACGCCGCATTCTGCAGCTTCCCACCGTCGGTGATAAAAGCTTTTTAATTACCATTGGCGACCGAAGCATCACCGGGATGGTGGCACGCGATCAGATGGTCGGTCCATGGCAGGTTCCGGTTGCCGATGTTGCCGTTACCACCACGACCGTTCATGATAACTGCGGTGAAGCGATGGCCATGGGTGAACGCACACCGGTAGCCCTTCTTAACCCTGCTGCTTCCGGTAGACTCGCTGTTGGCGAGGCTCTTACCAACCTTGCAGCCGCCAGAATCTCAAAAGTTAGTGACATCAAACTAAGTGCCAACTGGATGGCAGCTGCCGGACACCCGGGAGAAGATGTAGCCCTCTACGAAACTGTAAAGGCCGTAGGCATGGAGCTTTGCCCGGCTTTGGATATCACCATCCCCGTAGGTAAAGACTCCATGAGCATGAAGACGGTCTGGCAAGATGGTGCTGAAGACCGCGCTGTAACCTCACCGCTTTCGTTGGTCATCACTGGCTTCGCACCGGTTCAAGATGCTCGAAACACACTCACGCCGCAGCTTCGTACCGACCTTGGAGAGAGCGTCCTTGCCCTCATTGACCTTGGCCGTGGCCAAAATAGGATGGGCGGCTCCTGCTTGAGCCAAGTGTTCAACCAAATTGGTATGACACCACCTGATGTAGACAGCCCGGAGCTGCTCCAAGTATTTTTCGATGGCATCCAAAGCTTGGCGGCAAACCAAGACCTCATCGCTTACCATGACCGCTCAGATGGCGGACTCTGGGCTGCGGCCGCGGAAATGGCCTTTGCAGGGCGAGCCGGTTTTGCACTCGACCTGAGTTCGCTCGGTGATGATTTCATGGCTGCTCTCTTCTCAGAAGAGCTCGGCGCTCTGGTTCAAATCTCGGAAGGCAATATCGAAACTCTTACCAAGACCTTTGCAGGTACAATCCTCGAGGGGCATGTCCATGTTGTCGGTAAGGTGGACGCATCCAATACTTTGAGTATCAGCCACTCAGGGAAAAACCTCCTAAGTGTCGACCGCTCCGAAATGCACAAACTTTGGTCTCAAACCTCACACGCAATCGCCAGCCGACGAGACAACGCCGACTGCGCCGCGCAAGAGTACAGCCGCATCGATGACCTTGAAGACCCTGGTCTAAGTGCTCAATTAAGCTTCGATGTGAGCGAAAACATCGTTGCACCCTTGATCAATACGGGTGCTCGCCCTCGCATGGCGATTCTTCGCGAGCAAGGCGTTAACGGTCAAAATGAAATGGCGGCCGCCTTTCATAAAGCTGGGTTTGAATCTGTTGATGTTCACATGAGTGATATCCTTAGCGGAGCCGTCACGCTTGAAGATTTCAAGGGCTTGGTTGCTTGCGGTGGCTTCTCATACGGTGATGTACTTGGAGCCGGCGAAGGCTGGGCCAAATCAATTCTCTTTCACCAGCAAACCCGAGAGCGATTCACTAAATTC
>JABJBS010000294.1 GCA_018668695.1 Deltaproteobacteria bacterium | reverse complement strand
TCTTTCTTCACCCTTTTCTTCCGCTCACCTTTCGAACTTCCTTGAGCAAAAGACTCACGTATCCTTTTCAAGAATAGCTGGAATCGGGACTCAGTTTGAACCAAAGAGTTCTCCAATTCCGGCCCGGATAATGATTCCGGAGACGAGACCTCTTGAACTTCACTGCAGTCATTCTCAACACTGCGTACCTCACACCCAATACTGGTCTTGAGTTGACGCGCTACAAATTCAGCCAACCGGTCATAACAGTCCGCTCTGAAATGCAAGATATCAAAGAAATCTTTCGACATCTCATCATATGATTTCGATTTAAAAATAGTTTCAAGATCAATGAGAGTCGCCCCAGTTTCCTTACAGAAGTTTCTTATAAACTGATTGTATTCTTGGATACGTTCATAGGTATGAGCAGCAATCTCATCGGTTGGCTCAATCTCTCCCCAAAACGAGTGGACTTTGGGTTACTCCAAAAATGCTCCAATCCCCCGCTCCTTAACCTCCTCGACCAAACAGGAGGCAAGCGTGCAAAAAGCGGTATGATGAGATACACTCAGGAAACGACCTAGTTGTTGGCGCCAATAAGCTTCAGACCGCTCATTATAGATTAAGTTATGCCAGCCTGCGTAAACCACAACCGACGTTAATTCATGATTTCGTTTTAAGCGCTCATAACGTCGTACCATACGCGCCATTGGCCAGCCCTCGACCGAGAAGTTTTGAACAGTGGAGCCCGGAACCTTCAAGCGCTCCGGCCAACTTTTTATCTCCCGAGAATCCGAGTTGATGCCAAACATTGTGCTATCACCAAAAAAAGCGACCAATGGCTTATCTGGAATATCTCCTTGAGCACCCAACTCATTCACCTCGAGCATCAATCCACCCTCGGGATTGCAAATCACGGTATTCGGAGTCAGATTGCCCGCCATGTCCATATAGTTTCGCTGCATCGGTCGATACCCAGACCCCTGTCCCGTTACTTCAATCTTTCGAATTCCCCGAGTATGACCAAAAGACTCAACACCAACCTGCCCGGCACACCTCGCCAGCTCAGATGCGAATGATGCGACCTTGGCCGCTTGCGGACTATCCAAAGCATCCGTCACAGTATTGGCAGAGAGTTCAAATAAGCTTGACTCACAACCTGATCGAATCAAGTCATAGATAAATTGAGTCGAGTACTTATCGGCCTTCTGGGACCTAAACTTTTGAACTTCAATAAGGTCCATCGCCTGCTGGGACAGCCCATCGTTAGTCGAATCAGGGACAATGCGATTCAAGGCTCCTGACTCAGCACATCGCTGCGCAAGATCTATGAAAACTCTCACAGAGAATTGGTCCACCTGCCCCTGATTGATCTGTTCAAGCCCTCGCTGCTGAAGGCGCATGAGGACAGACTCCCAAAAGGAGCACTCATCTATCCTAGCTAACCCCTTGATTTCCGAAACCACATCTAACGGAAAATCGGTTCCAAACTCACCCATGAAGAATGCAACGAGGCTTTCGCGTATGAAGTCTCGAACCTGTGGCTCTTGCGGATCCTCCAGGAGTCCCTTGAGAAGCTCCAATCCACTTAAATCCAGGCATTGAAGCATGACACGTCCGAGCAACGCTTTTGTTTCGGGATCATCAAAAACTTCAAGCTTCGATTCTAAAAGTACTTGAAGCTTTGCCAATTCTCCATTCTCACTCGATACCTTAATATCTACCTCTAACGCTTCCAGATATGCTCCACGCACAGTAAGATCTTGAGGATGATAACCGTAAGCACGTTTCCAAACCAATCGAGCAATAGGATGCTTCTGCTGAGTGTAGACTTGAGCTCGAGGACAAGCAAGCGAAGCTCCAATTGCACCCAAGAATCGCATCTAAAAATTAATCAGGAAATGCCCGCTCACCGTGTTTGTTAACCCTGAGTCGCGCCTCCTCCAGATCTTCAGGGGTATCAATTCCGATGGGGGCAGCCGCCGAATTCATGACCCAAATGGGAATCCCCAAAGACATAGCCCTCAACTGCTCCAGGCGCTCTAAATTCTCAAGTACAGCTACAGGGGCGTGGGTCAATCGTTCCAAAGTCTTACTATGGTAACCATAAATCCCTACATGCCCTCGTGCGATTCCGATAACATTTTGAATATCTTGTGCATAAGGAATAGCAGAGCGTGAAAAATACAAAGCACGTCCAGCCTCGGATTTCACCACTTTTACCACATTCGGATCTTGATATTGCTCAAGACTGCTCAGGCCATAATCCATGGTCACAATCGAGTCTGGTTTTTGCTCTAGGTACTGCATCAAACGTGAAATATCGTCCGGATTGATAAACGGCTCATCTCCCTGAACATTCACAATAAGATCGGCGCCAATAAGCTCAGCTGCTTCAGCCACCCGGTCACTTCCCGAAGCATGATCGCTGCGCGTAAGCACCGCCTGGCCTCCAGCAGATTCGACCGCATTCATAATCTCGCAAGAATCTGTGGCCACGGCTACCTCATCGATACCAGTGGCCTTCATAGCCTGCTCATAAACCCTTAGAATAAGGGGCTTTGTCCCAAGCAAAGCCAAGGGTTTGCCGGGAAGCCGGGTGGCTTGCATCCGTGCCGGTATAATCACTGCTTTTTTCATGTTTCAAAAGTGTAGGAAGCCCCCGCAGCTGAATCAAGAGAAAGCGAGCCAGAGTCTAGACAAGACCCATAAAATCCACTTATGAGCGCGCTGATTGAGATTATCCGATAATCACATGTTCTGATAGGTCCATTTGGGATGCTTGAAGGAACTTCATTTCGAACAAGGCAATACATTCATGACAACCATTGCAAAAGATAAAGCAGTTTCAATTCACTACACGCTCACTCTCGACGGCGGACAAGTCATCGACAGCTCTGAAGGCAAAGATCCGCTGGTTTATCTGCATGGACATGGAAACATCATCCCCGGCCTCGAAAAAGAACTAGTCGGTAAAGGCATTGGCGAGAAGCTCAGTGTTACGGTTAATCCAGAAGAAGGTTACGGCGTGCACAACCCAGGGCTGATTCAGGAAGTACCTCGCGAAGCTTTCCAAGGTGTGGATAACCTCGAAGTTGGCATGATGTTCCAAGCTCCAGGCGAAGGCGGCCACATTCAACTCATCCGTATTGCCGGCATCGAAGGTGATAAGATTACTGTTGATGGAAACCACGAGCTGGCCGGAAAAACTCTTAATTTTGCTGTAGAAATCTCCGAGATTCGCGAAGCGTCACCGGAAGAACTCAGCCATGGCCACGTTCATGGCCCAGGCGGACACCAGCACTGATCCGCTTCAATGAATGAGGGGCTCCTGCCCCTTTGACATCTTCCCCTACCGATTAAAGTCACTTTCTCTTTACTGATCTGCGTTCGAAGATTAGGTTTAAAAGATACCTACGGCAGCGGTATCAAAGGGGAAGAATATGACGTCCAAAAAATACGACCCAGACAAATCCGAGAATTCTCTTTTCACCACCCCCATCGACCGGCGAACTGCCATCAAATCAATGGCCGCCATGGCAGCAACTCCCGCCATAATAGGCTGCGGTGAAACCATCGAAGAGCCCGTTGTGGTGGGTACCCCTGAAACTGCCATCGAACACGTTGTCGTTTTGATGCTCGAAAACCGAAGCTTCGACCACTACCTTGGCTCGCTTTCATTAGTTGAAGGCCGAACAGACATCGAAGGCCTCACGGCAGATATGTCCAACCCCGATCCCGAAGGCGGCGTGGTCAACGTGTACCACG
>JABJBS010000293.1 GCA_018668695.1 Deltaproteobacteria bacterium | reverse complement strand
TTTGCAGGGCCAGGTGGCGGCAGTCTTGAACATTTCTCTGTGGTGGGCGCAACCAAAGGCGTCTTGATTCAAGATACGCAGGCCACTTTGAGGGATGTTGTTCTCACACAACAGTTCGTTGAAACCCAAGCATTGGACGATACGGATACTTCCATCACCATTGAGGATTCAATGATTGAAAATCTGACGGGTGCAATTGCGGTGACCGTTACCGACAGTGCCAGCTTGGTTATGCGGCGTTCGATTATCAGAGACATTGAAGAAACGCAGCAAGAAGTAAACGGTGCACTGGTAAGTTTTGGCGGAATTGCTCTTCATGTTAGCAAGCAAGCTACCGCTACTTTAGAGGATGTGCAGATTGAAGACAGTGGCACGGGAATTATCTTAGGGAACCCTCAAGATGCAAGCTGGCGCGCCACGTTGAATGCAAACCGCGTGGTGATGGATAACATTAATGTCGGGCTTTTAGTCGGTTCTTACGTAACGGTGGAGGCTTCAGACCTGGTATTCTCTCAGGTGGGCATGGCCAGTTTGGATGCAGTCAATGCAAACATCAATGGTGAGCGTTGGTTCTCTCGTGTCGCTCCAGATGCTTACACATCTTTTTACGTGAACAACTCAAGTGTATCGTTAACTGATGTTGATGTGGCAGGTGGCATGCTGGGCATGGGCTTTGCGGGCTCTTCCTCCCTTAACCTAAGCCGTGCCTTAGTAAGTTATAATGCAGGCAGTGGGATTGATTTGATTGGGCCAGACTTGTCGGCCAGTTTAAGTGATATTTCAGTGAACCATGCTCAGCTCTTTCCGTTTGTATTAAAATTCGCAGATGTTGATGTTGAGCGACTTCACATTCAGTCCAGTCGTACGTTAGCGATTTCGGCGTATGCTTCTGATTTCGATGTGACGGATTTAACGATTAACGATGTAACGCCTCTGCGGAATCAGAATTTCGATAATTTGCGTAACTACTACGAAGATGTGTTGGTCGACGATTTGGAAGGACTTGCAGGGTATTTTGGTCAGGCACTCTTAGCTCTTGGTGGTAGCTCGGTTTCAGTGACCCGCGCCAATATTACTGAGGTCACGGAAGTGGGAATCTGGGCAAAAGACGAAGGTACCACTGTTTCTGTGAGTGACTTCTATATCGCAGATGTCGAGGAGAGCTTGCAGGAGGTAGGCGTTGGTTTGTGGGCCGATACGGGTGCCAAGATCTCCGCAGAACGCGGTTTAATTGAGCGCTGTGCTACCGATGGAGTTTATGCTCGCGATGAAGGCACCGAGATAGAATTGGTGGATATAGCCATTAGAGATTTAGCCGCTGACCAGTTTGAGGAACCTGAGGTTGAAATCGAAGAGGTTGAGGATGTTGGGGAAGTTGAAGAGAACGAAGAAGTTGAGAACGCTCTGGTGCAAGGTAAAGGCCGCGGTGTTGCAATCGATGAAGGCGCCAGTGTCGAGGCCCAGCGGATGTCTGTTGAGCGAACACGAACAGCTGGTGTTTGGCTCGTAGGTGCGGGTGTAAGCGGCGTATTGATTGACGTCACGGTGAGTGAAACAAGCCACGGCGGTATTAGTCGCACAGGCAGCGGTGTTGTGGTTGCTACCGGTGCTCAAGCCAGCGTTGAACGAGGTCATATTTCTCAGAGTACCGTCGCCGGTGTTTGGGTTCAGGGATCGATTTCGGAGGTTGAGGCAGTCGAGCTACTCGATGGCTTGGAAGAGCTGGAAGAAGTTCAGATGACGACTGCCGTTTTGTCGAATGTCTCTATCGAGCGAACAAGAGTGGGGCATTTTACCGGAAAACGCGGTAACGGCATCCATGTAACTCATGGCGGTAAGGCAGAGGTTTCCAATGCAAATGTAAGTGGCAATGCTGGTAATGGAGTGGTGGCAATTATGGAAGGTTCGCATTTGGAAATTTCAGATTCCATTGTGATTGGTTCTGTTGAGGAAGTTGAATCGGTGGAGTCGGTTGAATCCGTTGAGTCGGTGGAAGAAGTTGAGAGTGGTGACGATGACGTTGGCAATGGGCTGGCTGCGGTTCATGGCGGAAGCGTGGAAGCCCAGAGCGTTGGAGTTTGGGCTCATGCTCAGGCAGGTGTGTTGGTAAGTCATCAAGTCTCTTCTGTAGAGTCTGCTGCGAAATCAAGCGACGGTGAGAACAGCGAAGTGGAAGCCTTGTCCCATGTGTCTCTTTCAGGCGTCAGAATCGTTGAAAATGACTTTGCCATTACCATTAACGGCATACCGGGCTTTGATTTGAGTGAGTTAGAAGATTTTGATGGTGAGAACTTCAGCGTTGAGAACTTCAGCAGCGAGGACTTTAGTTCACTTGGAATCAGCAGCATTGAAATGTTGGGAATTGATTTGTTCGACAACGTGAGCAGTCAAGATAATGAAAATGACCTCTCCACCGCTGAAGTTGAGGTCACCATGGCTGTCCGCATGGAAACTGCCATGGTGCAAAGAACGCTGAGCCAAGCCACCATCAGTGAAGTGGAAGCGGTAGAGTAGGGTGCGTGTAGTTAGGTGTAGATAATCTGTTTACACTATAAGAGTGATATATCCCCATAATCTCAAAATAAATGGGCACGAGAGTGGTCCGGTTCCTCCTTACGGACTAAGCTTTGAAAGTGTTAGTTTCATGGGGGAATCAATGGCTCGATATCTATTTTTACTTAGTCTCGTTTTTTGCTTTGCGGCTTGTTCTTCTACGGATGAAGAGCCGGATCCGGTGGAGGCAACCTGTACCGACGAGTTAAGCGCGGCTTGCCTGGTTGACCAGATGATTTGTACCGTCGGTGAGTTTGGTCCGGGATGTACGCCATGCCCAGCAGGTCAATATGCAAGTGCCGACGATGCGAGTGCCTGCGTAGATATCCCTGGTACCAAAATGGTACACACATTCCCGATGACGCATACTGAGGGTGGTCAGGAAATTACCAATATGTGTCGCAGTTGGAGTATTGGAAATACGGAACCGATTTATGTATCCGCAGTAGAATTTATCCAAGACGAACACTCTCACCATTCCAACTGGATGTTTGTGCCGGAAGGCAATTTTGAAGGCCCAGATGACGAGATCTGGCCCTGTGCAGATTATGGATATTGCTCTAACGATCACTGCCCGGAGCAGCTGACAGCAGCTTTATTGGGAGGTGTGCTTTATGTGCAGTCTACCCAGGCGCCGAGGGAAGTGCAGAAACTTCCTCCTGGAGCGGTTATCAAACTACCTGCCAACGCCCGAATCATTAGTGACGTGCATCTGCTTAACCTCACTGAGGAGCCTAAAGACGGGAACAGCACCATGACGCTCTACACGGTACCTGAGGAGGAAGCTGAGATTGCAGTGGCGCCGTTTCACTTGGATTTTGAAGAGCTGGCGATTCCGCCCAACGCACACTCTCGTTGGACCGCGGAGTGCCCATTGGCGCAAACTTACGAAGATATAGCGGGTATCCCTCTCGATTTGGAAATCTATTACTTATTGCCGCATACCCATGCGCTTGGCACCCGGGTGTTTGTTGAGATTATCGGTGGACCCAACGATGGTGAAAGTCTGATGGACGTGCGCGGGTTCAACAGTGAGGCTCGCGGGTATCGCTATTGGCCAGGTGTTAGTTTGGCCGGAGCCGAAGGCCTGAGGTTTGGCTGTGAGTTCTACAACCCTACCGACGAGGTGGTGGGATGGGGATTCGCCGATCAGGAAATGTGCGAAGTCCTAGGCTTTGGTAACGCTAAAATCGCTTTTGAGGCCAATGTGCAGTCTTTCGAAGTAGGTGGCAAAGAAGGGGAGATTGAGCTCTTCAATGGCAATTGTGAAACTTTCGGATTTGCTTGGAATCCGTAAATGTCTCTTCTCTTCGGCTAAGATCCTTGAGTAAGCTTCACTTTGCGTTGAGGTCCATCATTCAATAGATTTAAAGTCTGTCGTTTGGGCTGGAAACGGAGCTAGGTGAAGCTAACGGACACCATAAAAACTAGCCTTTTCAAAATGCGCTGGTTGATTGTTTTTCTTATCATTGGAGCTTTCTTCAGTGCAGCGAATGCGCTCGCTTTACCGGCGGATAAGCCTCTTCACCAAATGGTTCATCGAGCTTGGCAGTCTGAACAAGGACTTCCACAAAGCACTATTCTGGCTTTGGCCCAAGACAAGGCAGGCTTTCTCTGGCTGGGTACCCAAGAAGGTCTCGTTCGCTTTGATGGAGCCGATTTTAAGATTTGGAATCGCGCGAAAGTTCCAGAGTTAACCAGTAACAAAATTAACGCATTAGAATTCGCAAGGGATGGTTCTCTTTGGATTGGAACCTACGATGGATTGAATCGTTTTGACGGCAATACCTTCACTCAGTTCAACGAAAATTCAGGACTCGGCAAGGGGCGAATCTGGGATATCCTGGAGGACCCCAGCGGGAATATTTGGGTGGGCAGTGATGGGGGAGGGCTTACGAAAATTAGTCCAGCAGGTAAGCTCCAGCGTTTTGATAGTAAGCAAGGTTTAGCGAATTCACGAGTGACCGGATTAGCCTTACGTGCTGGCGGTGGTCTTTACGTAGCAACCTACGGCGGCGGTGTGTTCATTTTCCAAGATGGGGAGTTTAAGCAGTTTGCGGGTGGGGCTGAGCTTGGAGTTTTGGATGTTCAGGCCCTCTACTTAGACTCAAACGACAGCTTATGGATTGGAACCGATGGTGCCGGTTTGGTTCGGTATCATGCCGGGAATTTTAAGCGCTACACCAAACAAGATGGTTTAAGCAGCGAACAGGTTCGGGTGGTGAGTGAAGATAAGAACGGGCACATTTGGTTTGGCACCTCGGGGGGCGGGTTGCATAGCTTTAAAGATGGATTGGTGAAGTCCTATCTTAAGTCGGGACAGATCTCGAATGATTCGATTATGTCTATCTTGGAAGATAGGGAGAAGAACCTTTGGGTGGGAACACGAGTTGGCCTAAACCAGTTTCGTGAAGGTCCGATTACCTCTTATACAACCCTTGCGGGGCTGGAGCAGCCTATAACACTCGGCACCCTGGAAGACCGTGATGGAGTCTTGTGGGTTGGTACTTTTGGCGGCGGACTTCATCGCCTCCGAGAGGGCAAGTTTGAAACCTTCCCAGATCCTAAAGGTCTAATCTCGAAGAGAGTGATGTCGCTTCATGAGGGGATCGATGGCGCGTTATGGTTGGGAACTTGGGGGGCTGGAATCAACCGGATTGTGGGCGAAGAAATCACGCATTGGGATACGGGCGATGGATTGATTCACAACAAAGTAAGGTCGTTGTATCAGAGTTCAGATGGAACAGTTTGGGTTGGTACTAAAGGCGGCCTTAGCCGTTACAAGGACGACCAGTTCGAGAGCCTGGGCGTTGAACAAGGCGTTGCTCTTGAAGATGTTTACGCCATTGGCGAATCTTCTTCTAAGCAGCTTTGGTTGGGGCTTCTAAGCGGTTTGAAGAGGTATGAGAATGGGACGTTTCAAACACCACCAGGCAGTGAAGAAACGAAGGCCATTCGCGCGATTCACTTTGGCGACAGGGATAGGCTTTGGCTGGCAACAAGTGGGCAGGGGCTCCATTACTACGATGGGCAGTCGGTCACGGCTATTACCAGCCAACATGGCCTCCTAGATGATGTTATCTATTCTGTTACAGAAGATGCTTTCGGGCGCTTTTGGATGAGCAGTAATCGCGGAATCTTTTGGGTGAGTAAGAGAGAGCTGGAATCTTTTGTGAAGGGCAAAACCACCACGGTCACTTCGGTTGCGTACGGTAAGCAAGACGGTATGAAAAGTCATGAATGCAATGGCAGTTTTCAGCCAGCTGCATGGAAATCACGAGATGGGAGAATATGGTTCCCCACGGTTGAAGGTCCTGTAGTGGTTGATCCTAGCCGATTGAATATCGAAAGTCCTGCGCCGAATATCGTGGTTGAAGAGGTTATTGCGGATGGCGAAGTAGTCGCTCATGACCAAGAGATTGTTCTAGAGCCGGGTACCCGTAAACTAAGTATTCGTTATGCCGCGCCTACTTTTATTAAACCTCAGCAAGTTCAGTTTCGGTATCAGTTAGAGGGTGAAGATCCGTTGTGGGTAAACGCGGGCAATGGGCGAATCGCGTACTATGGTAACTTAGCACCCGGTGAGTATGTTTTTAAGATTTCTCTTGAAAACCCTCAGGCAGAGGGAGCAGCACTTGCGAGCCCGCTTAAGATCACGATGAAGCCCCATTTCTATCAGACTCTATGGTTTCGTATTTTGGCCGCTTTGCTGCTCGTAGCTTTCGGTTTCCTGCTTTACCGTTTACGGGTTCGCCAGCTTAAAGAACGGCAGATTGAGCTTGAAGGGCTTGTTAAGGAACAAACAGAAAAGATTCGTGCTCAGAAAAATGAAGTAGAGCATAAAAATGAGGCACTCACCGCAGCTCATGAGGAACTCAAGCGTTCCACAGACCAGGAGCTTCGCCATACACAGAATATTTTGGTTCAATCTGAGAAGCTTGCGGCGCTGGGTCAATTGATTGCCAGTATAGGTCATGAAATCGCCAACCCAATTATGTTGGTCACGATGAGTTCGGAGAATCAGGGCCGGGTACTCGATGATATCCAAGACGTGCACGACAAGATTTTTGAAGGACAACCTGAAGCTGAACAAGTGGCCAAATCACTTCGAGATTTAGTAAATGAATCACGAGACTTATCCGATGCAGCGCAAACAGGCGCTCGCACGCTCAAAGATTTAAGCTCCGCACTGAGAACTCAGAGCCGCATGGAAACGGAGGCGGTTGATGGTGTCGACCTCAATGAGGTGGTGAGAGAGTGTTTGGTGCTTGTTGGGGGACGCACGAAGTTATTCAAAGTATTGCATGAGGCTGGTTCATTGCCGCCCGTGCGCTGTTTTCGAAGCAGAGTGGGCCAAGTTGTTACGAATTTGGTGGCCAATGGAGCAGATGCATTATTGGAATACCGCGAAGAGAATCCAGTAGACTCAGAAGGTCGTCGCTTCCAAGGAAAAATTTGTATTCTGACTCGAGAGATAGCTAACGCCGATGTACCGGGCGTTGCCATCTCAGTGTCGGATAATGGCGCTGGCGTCCCCGAAGCGATTCGAAATCAGATATTCGAGGAATTCTTTACAACAAAGCCTGCGGGCCAAGGCACTGGCTTAGGGCTTGCCCTCTCAATTAAGATTGTTCAAGAGCACGGCGGAACGCTTGCGGTAGATGAAGATCCGGAGCTTGGCG
>JABJBS010000292.1 GCA_018668695.1 Deltaproteobacteria bacterium | reverse complement strand
TGGTGAACGCCTTTGTCGAATTCAAAATGAGTTTCTTCCCCAAAATGAATGGCCAACTCATCCATTTCTTCGAACAAGGATTTAGCTTCCTTTTTCGAGCAGGCATAAACCTCAGTAGACGGTAGCTTACGGTGCACATGTACTTCTGAACTCATTCTAATGTTCTCCCTCTCCGCATAGCTTAAAGGTAACCTCTAGACCGATTCAATGGGGTGACTCTTTAAGGGTGAAATTTTAGCTTTCGTGAGTTCCCAAATCGAATTTTCATCTCTCGCACCCTCCAGTCATTCAGTACCAAAAGCCAAAACCCAGGAGGTTCTCGATACTTTAACGCAATGCCCCAAATTACTCGCAACACATGGGTCAAATCCGCCGATAATATGGCTGACACCTAACCGAGGATTTTACCATGCTGCAGAACATTCAACCCAATCTCAGCCTACCAAAAGCTCAACCATTACAAGGCCTTGGCAAAAACATGCAGACGGTGTCGGCATCTGGTTCAAAGCGTTTAGGTGTAACCGCGGAACCCGCTACTCGAGCTGAGCCCTCCCAATTAATCCTCAATACAGGCCGGCTGGTCGATCATCCCACCGATAAAAGCAGCGCTGAGATGATTAGCCACATGCTCAAACTTCGTGCTGAGGCTGCCAAGGGCACCACTATTAATCCGAGTGACCTGATCGCTTACGGGAAAACCAGCGTCGGAAACCAGGTCGATGTTGCTTTGGACCGAGCCTATTTTACCGAATTTGTCATCCCCGAGATTAAGAACGCCAAGGACTCTATTCATATTGCAATGCTAACCTTCGACGGTGGACACTTCGGTCAATACCTTGTGGATCTCCTCATCGAGAAGAAGCGAGAAAATCCTGAAATGGCCATTCGAGTCTTGGTCGATGCCGGGATGAGCGATGCTTCCTATCCGTGGAGTCAAGGACGCAAAAATCTGAAACGTCTTGAAGATGCGGGCATCGATCTGAAGCTCAGTTCACCACTTGAGCATGGGTTGGAACATCGAAAAACAATCATCATCGATGGTACCACCGCCTTGGTCGGTGCCTCATGTATTGGAGACGAGTACTTCGCCAATGATGCATATTGGGATGCTTTTACCAAAGCCAGTGAAACCACGTCTCTCAAATCAGCTAGAGAAGCTGCCTTCTCACCCGGCACAGGCGTTGGCGAACCTGCATTTGTGATCACGCCTGAAATGCTTCGACCCGAATACCAAGACTTTGGAATGAAGATTCAAGGCCCCGCCCTTCACAATCTACAAGCTGCCTTTCTACAAAGCTGGATTGATAGAGATAAATCACTGGAGCCCGGCACCAACGATGCAGACCTCGTCGAACGATATTTTCCCGCAGCACAAGTCGCTGGGAAAATGCCTGTTAAACTTACCCACGGTGCACCTTGGGGCCCTGGCGAAATGCAACAAAACCTCTTGGCTATTATTCACGGCGCTGAAAAAACTTTGGATATTGAAATGGCCTACGTCCATGTAGCGGAGTTCCACGAAGCACTGACCGAAGCCGCTAAGCGAGGCGTTAAAATACGTCTGATCACCAACTCCAAAGATGGAATCGACTTCGAGCCAAGCTGGCATATCTACCGGCAATACTACGAAGGGATTCTTTCTGAGCCGAATATAAAGATATTCGAATTGAAGAATTACTCCCATCGTAAATTTATGGTCGCCGATTCAGAGGTTGTCTTCAGCTCCAGCGGTCAAGCAGAGTTCAACTCGTGGGAGCGCGGTTGGGACGACATCGCTCTCATTCACAGCAAAGAACTGGCGGCGAGTATCGAAGACAAAGTTTTTAAGCATTCACTCGATGACGGTGCTTGCGACGAAGTCACATTGGCATCGCTTCAGAATGAAAGCATGTGGACACAAATCAAAACCGCAGTGATCACCTTTTTCTACAATCTCTTCGCCAACAGTTATCGCAGCCTTGTAAGCCCTCACCTCAACGACGAACCCCGCCGCGTCATGGTTGGCCCCTCCTCTTCAAAGAGCAAGCTGCTGCCTGTAAATTCGTGGATGCAACCACAAGACACAAATGTGCTCTCGCCTGCTCCCAGTATAGATTCGCAACGCTCTATTTTTAGATAATATCTTATTATGAGACAGACTGTTCAACGAGAGAAAGAACCGACGAGCGCTTTAATGTGCGAGACAATGTCCTCACCTTTACCCATCACTAAATCATTGTGACCATAACCTGTATAATGCGCAAAGGCATGAAGGTTTGTCGCTGAACGGGCCAGAGATTGCCCCATTGAGAATGGTACAATCTCATCTTGCTGGCTGTGGACAACCATAACCGGACACCGGATACTTGGTAGCTTCTTTAACGAATCCATTTTCGTAGGAACGAGAAACTTAGGCACACCAGGGATGAGCTTCTGGGCCATATCCGGAATACTCGTAAAGGTCGACTGAAGCACCAACGCACCCGGTTCGTGACGAAGGGCAAGCTCCGTAGCCACCGCACCGCCAAGGGATTTCCCATACAGAACGATGTCATGGGAAGAAAAACCAGCTGCGCCTGTTAGCCACTGCCACACGGCCTCGATGTCGCGGTAGAATCCTTTTTCACTCGGCTTGCCGGAACTCTTTCCGTAGCCCCGATACTCGACCATCAACACACTTACGCCTGCTTGGGTGAGCTGACAGCCCCACTCGAAACGGTCGGCAATACTTCCCGCGTTACCATGGTAGTAAACAAGGACTTTGTCAGATGATTCATTTTTCAAAAACCACCCATGAGTGGTGACACCGTCTTCAGCCTCAAAAAAAACATCTTCAGCAGCGCACGAGCCACGCCCTTGAGTCTCCCAATTTCCTTCTGGATACAAAGATGGGTAAAAAATCAGCGCGCCATCAAAACTCATGGCTAAGACTCCTACAAACAGGACGCCGAGTAGAACCCCAATGATAATTCTCACTGAGTATCGCCCTTCATCACAATGAGGCTAACGAAAAAACTTCGAGAATTCTTCGTAGCCTGCTGCGGCGAGTTCATCAACCGGTACAAACCTTAAACTTGCAGAATTGATGCAGTACCTTAAACCTGTTGGTTTCGGACCATCATTGAAAACATGGCCAAGGTGAGAGTCCCCGTAGGCCGAACGAACCTCCGTTCGCACGCTAAAAAAGGATGCGTCGCGGTGCTCGGTAACATGCTCTGGGACTAAAGGGCGCACAAACGATGGCCAACCTGTACCCGACACAAATTTATCCTTCGAGCTAAAGAGAGGTTCTCCAGAAACAATATCAACGTAGATGCCCTCTTTTTTATGATTCCAATAAGCATTCTTAAACGGTCTTTCGGTCCCCTCTTCCTGCGTCACTTTGAATTGAAGCGGTGTCAGCATCGCGCGGATTTGAGAGACATCCGGCTTCACATACCGAATCGACTTTTTCTTTTGGTCTTTCCATACCCGTTTCAAGAAGCCCTCTCTCCCCGACCCGCGGCGGTACCGTTTGTAGTGAGATTCATTTTTTCGGTAGTAGTCTTGGTGGTATTCTTCAGCTGGGTAAAATACCGTGAATTCAGTGATTTCCACCCGGATAGGCTTCGAGAAAACACCTGATTTCTCTAGGCTTACCTTGGATGCCAAAGCTTTCGCTTGTTGGCCCTCGTTGTGAAAAAATATACCTGGACGGTACTGGGTCCCGCGGTCGGCAAACTGCCCATGAGGATCCGTGGGGTCCATACTGCGCCAAAAAATGTCCAGTAACTTATCAAAACTAACCAGGTTAGCGTCGTATGTAATTTGAACGGCCTCGGTATGGCCGGTCTTACCACCCGCCACCTCTCGGTAGGTTGGGTTCACCTCCGGACCGCCGGTATAACCAGAGATCACGCTTTTGACCCCGCCGATATTCTCGAATGGAGGCTCCATGCACCAAAAACAGCCACCCGCAAATGTGGCTTTTTGTTCACCTTTTTCCGAGAAACCATCCTTGGCGGCCTGGGCCGAGCTCATCCCTACGGCCAGCAGACAAACCGCTGCTCCGAAGGCTGTGAATACCATTTGCTTGTTCATCACTGACTCCCGTTCCTTGGCTCAGTTCCCCTGATAACCGGCTACAAGGAACAGATATTCCATCTCCCTTCAATTGACCACATATGGCCGTTGACAACCGCTCAAATAAAAGCAGACTGGACGTCTAGAGGAGATAAAGATGTTGAATTCCAGCGTAGCTCAAGCGGTTATCGACCGTGGACTTTTTCTCGGTGCTGATTTTGTGGATCTCTTTGTTGAGAATCAAAAAATCACCGAGGTAGAACTGCTTTCCAGTAAAATCGAGAAAATAAATTCAGGTATCGACTTCGGTGTGGGTATTAGAATGGTCGTGGGTAGGAGCGTGCTCTACGGATACACGAACCACACTGCTCAGGAAGAATTGCTCCGCGTAATCTCTCTCATCGCAGCTCAGCTCGACGATAAAGGTGAGAAACGTAGCACCCAGTTTACCAAGCAGAATCTTGCCGACCGCCACCCGGTCCAACACCCACTTTCTGCAAGTTCAAACATCGACTCAAAAGTGGACTTCCTGAAAAGAATGGATGTCTCCGCACGAGCAGAGCACAATCACATTCAACAATTTATCGGTCGTGTTCTTCAACGTGAGCAAGCCGTAGAGATTTTCAACTCAGACGGCCTTCATGCCCAAGATGTTCGCCATTACTGCCGGATTGCTGCCACCGCAGTAGCAGAAGACTCAGGGCTTCAATCCTCTGGTTATGTTGCTCCTGGCGCATTACAAGGCTGGGAGTTTAACACCGGCCACGATGCAGCAGACCTGGCACAACAAGCCGCCAAGCAAGCACTGATCAAATTACATGCTGACGATTGTCCGTCAGGCGAAATGCCAGTAGTGATTGGCAACGGCTTTGGCGGTGTTATCTTCCACGAGGCCTGTGGCCACCTACTCGAAACCACATCCGTCGAAAAGAAAGCCTCGGTTTTTCATGACAAGATGGGTGAGATGATTGCAAACCCCGTGGTCAGCGCCGTAGACGACGGCCTGCTCGAAAATGCCTGGGGCTCTATCAATATTGACGACGAGGGCATGCCAACCAAACGCACGCAGCTTATCAAAGACGGTAAGCTTACGTCATTTATGGTCGACCGTGTAGGAGCCATGAAAACTGGCTTTGAAGCAACGGGTTCAGGAAGACGGCAGAGCTACAAATTCGCTCCGGCCTCACGGATGCGTAACACCTTCATCGAAGCAGGCGACTCCAACTTGGACGAAATGTTGGCAAGCGTTGAGCACGGAATCTACGCCAAGAAAATGGGCGGCGGCTCCGTTCAACCCGGCACCGGCGAGTTTAACTTCAACGTCCAAGAAGGCTATCTGATCAAGAATGGTAAGATTGCTGGCCCACTTAAATCGGCAACGCTTATCAGCACCGGGCCCAAGGTATTGAAAGAAATCAGCATGGTTGGGTCCGACTTAGAACTCGCTGCCGGCATGTGCGGTTCAGTGAGTGGAGCAGTTCCCACCACTGTTGGCCAACCCGCTTTGAAAGTAGACAAAATTCTCGTTGGAGGTCAGTCATGAGTAGTACCAATCGTGAAATTTTAGACTCTGTTATAAAAATCGCTAAGGATAAGAATGTCGATGCGGATGTCATTCTGACACAAGAAGAGCAACTTGGTCTCAAGGCAGACCGCGGAGAACTTTCCGAGTATAAAGTGACCTCTTCGCGCTGCGTTGGTATTCGAGTTGTGCAAGGTGACCAAGTCGGCACAAGTTATTCCGAATCCGTTGAGCCATCGAGCCTAGAGACCATGGTCCAAACCGCCATTGAAAATGCGGGTTATGCCAAAGAGGATCCGAATGAGAAGATCTGTGCCAACGACCAAAAGATTGCAGATTGGTCCAGTAGAACCTGCTTAGAGGACGAGGCCACCGTAGAAGAAAAAGTGGCACTCACTTTAGCACTTGAGAGTGGGCTTGAGGGACGAGATATCCCCGCCAAAGCGCCCTACAATGCCTTTTCCGAAATCAATTACGAGATCTCTATGGCCAACACTTTAGGTCATACGTGTTCCCACCAGGAGCGCCAAGTAAGCTGTTACACCTATGCTCTCCTGGACCAAGAGGGTCAGCAATCGATGCACCTTGGCTATGAAGTGGGTCGTCAATTTCAAGAATTAAGTGCTCAGCGCGTAACCGATGAAGCCTATGAAACGGCCAAGGACTTACTCACCGGCACCCCAGTTTCTACCGGAGCCTATGAAGTGGTCTTTACCACCGATTGTCTCAACGATTTACTCTCTGCCTTTGGCATGTGTTGGTCTGGGCAATCCGCAATGAAGGGTCTGAATCCACTTCGAGAAAAGATTGGCGAAACCATCGCTCATTCTGAGTTCTCGCTTTTCGACGACCCATCCGTTGATGGCGGCTTTGCGCTGCAGGCTTTCGACAGCGAAGGATTTGCAACGGTTCGAACGCCTATCGTTGAAGCTGGTAAGCTTTCGACTTTTCTCCACAACAGTGCCACGGCCAACTTCTTTGGTACTGCTAATACTGCAAATGCGGCCCGCGGAACCAAGAGCGCACTCTCGGTGTCACCGAGCCACCTTTGTATCGGTACCGGAAGCCAAACTGAGAAGGACCTTAAATCAGGAACCTACCTCGAGCTGGTCAGCCTCCAAGGTGTACATTCGGGTGCCAATGCCATCAGTGGCGACTTCTCCTTCGGAGCCAGCGGGTTTCTTCATGAGAATGGAGAACGCAAACAAGCTGTTCGAGGCGTTACAGTTGCCGGGAACTTTTATAAAATGTTGCAAGAAATTTCAGCGATTGGTGACACCACGCATTCAGACCATTCTCGGTCATTCTTTGCGCCACTGATACGTTTCGACAAGCTGAGCGTGGCTGGGGCTTAAAAGTCTTGCCAGCAATCATCGAACATTCCTTGCAGTTCACCTCGCTTCTTTCTATCACCTGACTAACCTAAGCGCCTCGCTCGTGATGCGGTCTGGCGCTCTTTTCCCGGGAGAAACTATGCAGCTCTTGAATCCACATGACTACAAACGCAGCCACAACGACAAACGCTCACAAGAGATTGCAGAAAAGACCATCGCATTCTTTGAAGGCAAGGGTCTTACTCAGATTAAGAAAGATGACCAAAGCGCAATTTGGTACGACGACTTTTTAAACTTTGTAAAAGAGAACGAGGTTTTCTCGACTCTTCTCACTCCTGAGGGTTACGGCGCAGACGATTCACGTTGGGACATGTGGCGCATCAGTGAGTTCAACGAGATTCTAGGATTTTACGGACTCTGCTATTGGTATACTTGGCAAGTAACGATTCTTGGCTTGGGCCCTATCTGGATGGGCAAGAACGAGGAGCTAAAGCATAAAGCTGCGAACCTTCTTAAAAACGGTGGCGTCTTTGCCTTTGGCCTGTCGGAGCGAAACCACGGCGCGGACATTTATTCCACGGGAATGATTCTTAAAAAACAAGAAGACGGTACCTATCTCGCGAACGGCAGTAAGTATTACATTGGCAACGGCAATGTTGCCGCAATGGTTTCAACCTTCGGCATGATTGAGGAAACCAAAGAGTATGTATTTTTCACCGTTCGAAGTGACCATGAACAATATGAATGTGTTAAGAAAATCGAGACGTCAGGGGTTCGGCAAGCATTTGTCTCAGAGTTTACCCTCACGGATTATCCTATCACCGATGCAGACATTCTCACCGTAGGCCAAGAAGCTTGGAACTCTGCACTCAACACCGTCAATGTTGGTAAATATGAGCTTGGGTTTGCTTCAATTGGTATCGCTACGCACTGCCTCTACGAGGCAATCAACCATGCTGCCAATCGTAAGCTATACGGGCAGTACGTTACCGACTTCCCCCATGTGAAAAAGCTATTCACCGAGTCTTACGCTCGGTTGGTGGCCATGAAGCTATTTGGTGCAAGAGCAGCAGATTATATGCGAGTTGCATCCGACGATGACCGTCGTTACCTGCTTTATAATCCGATTATGAAAATGAAGGTCACCGGCCAAGGAGAGCAAGTTGTAGGAATGCTCCACGACGTCATTGCGGCCAAAGGCTTCGAGCAAGACACCTATTTCGAAATGGCCATCCGAGATATCGGTATGCTGCCCAAACTGGAAGGCACGGTTCATGTCAACATGGCACTCATCGTCAAGTTCATCCAGAACTACTTCTTTGGGAACATCGATTACCCCGAAGTGGCGAAGATGGACGGCGTGAAGAACGACAGCTACCTTTTCAACCAAGCATCTGGCGGACTTGGAACCATTAAATTCCCTGACCACGCGCTGGCCTTTGAAGGTATGTCTACACCGAACCTAGACATCTTTAAAAACCAGCTGGCCACATTCAAGAAGACACTGATGAAGGCGCCCCCTACTCCCAAGCAAGCAAAGAATATGGATTTTATGCTGGGCGCAGGTGAGTTGTTTACACTCATCGCCTACTCGCAGCTGATTCTCGAAAACGCGAAAATCTATGATGTTAGCGAAGACATTGTAGATGCGATTTTCAACTTTATGGTCCGAGACTATTCTGAATATGCGCTTCAGATGGTTCTCAACCAAGATCTCAGTGATGATCAAGAAGTGCTCTTCAAAGAGATGATTCAAAAGCCGGTCAATGATGCTACTCGCTTCAACCGCGTCTGGGAAGAATCGGTCTACACTCTCAAAGACCTTTATACGATGAACCCGTAGATGATTCACATAGAGTGAAAGAATGGCTGAGTGGGCGTAAACGAATCTATCGTTTCGCCCTATTCACCTGAAGATACCTGCGCAATTACTCGGCGCAACCAAATTCCATATCGTAAGCGCTGCCTTCAGAAATTCCTGAATCGTTCACATTAAGATAGCTTTTCCAGTTAAGACCACTCGTGGTCTGAGGCATGAGACAAGACTCTCCAAGGCCCTGAACGGCCACAGCTGGCTGGTTCGGCGTGTACTTAAAGCCGCTGAATGTAAACTGACCAAAGCCGCTTCCCTGCCCTACAAAAAACTCATTGGAATCTAGCCATGCAGTGCCGAGATCTAGAAATGCGAACGCGTTTTGGCTTAGCTCCAAGTTCAAAATGTAACTATCACCAATCGTCGTTAAATCATTCGCATTCTTAAATGTGAGCGTACCGGACATGCTGGTACAGTCTTCGCTGGTTTCAACAACCGCCAAAACATCACCATCTGGGCTCGGGATCACTTGAACCGCAGGAATCACACCCGACATACTCCCAGCTCCATTACAGCCCTTCATGTAAATCGCATTAGAAGAAGCAATCTCAGTGGTTGACCCATCCAGCGTCATCTTTTGAAAAATAATATTCCGACGCTGGTAACGATAATTGCCTTCGGTGAACTCTTCCGATACCGGCTGCGTATGTCCAACAATCAGATAGCCGGCGCTGTTCATGAACCAAGCACTGTCCAAAATTCCTGGTAGGCGAGGTCCGATGGCCGTTCGACTATTGAGGTTGTTTGCCTGAGCCGTGAAAACCTGAAGTCTGTGGTTACGGGTCGAGTAATTCGAAGCACCAAACTCACGGCGCCGCTCGAAAATGTCTTTAAAAGCCAGCACAGCTTGTTCATCATCGGCCCAGATTCCACCTCGCCAATCTTCTTTGGTCTCCCAAGAGCCGCAAGCAGTGCTGCTAAACGCAAGGCCTATAATCAAGAGAAGTTGGACAACGCGGTTTAATATTATTCGAGTCATGGCAAAGTATCCTTATTCTTAAGTTATTTTCCTCGCCCATAAGCGCGGAAAACGAACCTGTCTAGATAGGAAAGACGATAACCTTGAGAGAATATTGAGCTGGAAAGGGTATGGCTACTTAAAAATGCCTATTCGCTGCAGTAAGCCTGCATAAGAATCACATTGGTCCAGGAAAAAAAGCCGTGACTGGTGCTGTGGCGGGTTTGAATTCCCGTAATCGTTCCGTTTGGACACTGCTTTTTAAGATCTGCGAATGCTGCATTCGCGTAATCTGTTTCCCCAATCATCCCCATCACTACAAATTGTTCCTGCCGAGACTGAATAAAGCGATAGTCATTGAATGGGCGGTCCAACTGGTAGTCGGATGTATGATTTTGATGCAACGCGTGGGTGCAGCCCATTGTGATAAACATAAGAACAAGCGCAAAAGCTTTGATACAATAGATCATCACTGCACTCCCGATACGCAATACCCAGAAGCCGTGATCCTATACGCATGTGCAAAAAGCGGAACATAGGTGAGCAACTCTTGCTTGGTGAGCACGCCTTCAACTTTTCCATTAGGACACTGCTCGGCCAGATCCAACGCCAAATCGTTCACATAGCTCGTGCTAAAGCTAATCAGAAATGGCAAAAATTGAAATCTCTCAACCTCAACAGGGCGGCTTCTATCCGCGGGAATACTCGAAGTGGATACCGAGCCAAGGTGGACGCAACCAACCAAAGTAAAACTCAATATTAAACTTGTAACAATAGATTTTATCACGTGTTCTCTCCCTCTAAGCAGTAGCCAATCAGCTTCACTATTTCGCCACTTACAACTGGGTATTTTGACGTCTCACGAATTGAAGACAGTCCACTGATCCGGCCACTGGGGCATTTTAATTTTAATTGATGAATCAAGTCGTCGGTGTAATCATCGCTGAATACAGGGTTTCCTGTTTTGGGACCCATTTGAAACAATGCGATAATTTGAGAGGCCTCCCGAATACCTTTTGCTTGACCAGCAGTATTCGCAAATGCCTCAACCAGCTTCGCGCCTTCCTGAAGATTAAAGCCTTGCTCACTGATACGAATCTCAAACCGCTTGCCTTCGAGAACCACCTTCGAATCGACCTCGCTCAACTGAACGGAATGCAAAAAGACACATCCACTGCTCAATACGCTCAAACTCAAAACCAATGCACATTGCCAGGCATGCCTACCTATGACTTTCCACACATCTTGCTCCATTTTTGGATATTTCGAATTTTACTAGCCTGGGACGACGGCTAGCTAGTTATATTCAACTCTCACTCTAAAAAAAGACTATCTAACCACCGGAGCTTCAACCCGTTGATTTAAAACTGACAACCCTTGGTACTCAGAGCACTTCGGGTCCAGTGCTACCTGGGCGATGTCCTCGCTCGCCCATTTCTCACCATCATAGAGCACCACCACTGAATGGTCGCCTGGTCGTAGAAAATGAGTTTCTCCAAACTCCGTATAGCGAGTGGCTCCAACGCTCACGAGCGCTTCCTTTGGATACCCTGCCCGGCTAATCCACCGTGGAATATCCTCAAGTGGACCCTCATCGCGTTGCGTGTTCATCCGAACCACGAGCCAATCCACGAGCGTCTGGTAAAAATAGCTGTAACCCGTAATTTCAGAATCAAGCCCGTAGGGGTAAAGTGTTCCCTCTCTCCACAAAAATGAGGCTAATCGGCAGCGGTCTAACACGCCTCCCTCAGCAAATTTATCGATGGCGATGGGTTGAGACGAGGTTCCCTTCGATGCGGGTCCCCAGTTCTTCTTTTCACTGATCTTCTTGGCCCCGGCTCGGCGGATAGAACAGTCATTGTGAGCCATTGCCAGCTTGGGAATGATATCGGTAACCTTCTCGTTTTCATAAACGAGTTCACAACTTAAAGAGAGTTCTGGTTCGATTTGATGGTTTTCCTCTAAAGAGCCCAGGATAATTTTATCCGAACTGACCGGCATACAGTTTAAAAAATGGGATTCTTTACCTGGCTCGCCATCGTGGGGAATATAAAACGGGAAGATTCCTTTAGGAGCAGCTGCCTCGGAAACCTTTACATCAAGAAAGTCACTTGCCTCGCCTGCTTGCTCAAGATGCCCGGTAAAATTCCCTGCCACACCAAACCCAATGGTTTTACTCCAGAGCATAGCCACCTCCATCACTTGGTTATAAATTAATATTTAAAAGTTCGAAAACGTTTTCATTGGCGCATATCAGAGCCGCATGCTCTTTTGAGCCCTGAACGACGGCTTGGCAGCCTGCCTCCTGGGCATATCCAATATTTCCCTCATCGTCGTCCAAAAACAGAATTTCGTGGGCTTGAACCTGATTCTTTAGTTGCTCAAATATCAGCGACCAATGATAAGCTTTTCGGTCGCCTGAAAACTTTGCAATAACATTATGATATTTTGTAATCGTTCCCTCACCATCTCGTTCGGGACTTCGGAACACTGATTGGTCCCTTCCAAAATGGTACTGCATATAACGCTCGATGAGTGCGTGACCCGCCACTTCCTCATCGTTCCACGCGAAGCTATCGTCTCCATAGGTTGCAATATAAATGTGCCACTGACGACGGATGGCGCCACGAATAAACTCTGAGAATCCATTCTTTGTATTATTATGAATATACTCATTTTCCAGAAAAGAAGGGCCAGCAGCCCGACCTCCGGTGTGTTCCTTGGTAATCGTACAGTCGAAGTCCAAGACTACAGCCTTGATATTGTTCAGCTCACTAAGCATGAGCCATGCTAATCGAAAAACGAGAAAATATTAAGCGCGATATTGCTGGATCGCGATTTATGGCCTCACAAACACCCACACCTTAAGAAACTCGCCGAGTAACGCCCCGCCTCAACATCTGCTCAAGAACTACAAGCTTAACTGTTGGTAAATGCGTGTTGAGAGCTGTAAGGGATCCGAATCGACGGAGGTACGTTGTTATGTTCTCGCAACGCTCAGCGTCTACTATTCTTGTACACCTCAATCCGATGAATATGGAGATAATAAGATGAATCTAAACCCAACTCATGTAGCCGGAATTTTCTGCATGGTCACCGCTTTGACGTTTGGCTGCGCGGGTACCGAGACCGAGACGGCGCCCGGTACAAACACTGAGACCAACGCAGAAAATGCATTTCCAACCCGCACATTTGAATCAGGCTTTATCGATGGATGCGAAGGAAACAGCATCTCTTACAACAAGTGGACCGATGACGACGAGGCCTACGCCACTCTTATTTTTTCGACCGGCAGAAGTGAATACACCGACAAGTACCATCACCTAATTCCTCTCATCGACCGGCATATCAACATTGTATTCTATGACCATATCGGCCAAGGACGCTCTGACGGGACGAGAGCTCATGTGAATAATGTGGATACTGAATTTTCCTGTGACCTCCAGGAAGTGGTTCATCAACTTACGGATGAGACACTTCCCCGGTTCATCCTAGCCCACAGCATGGGAAGCCTAGCAGTTGTTCGCGCCCTTCAGCTTGAGCCAGATCTCGCAGTGGCCGCCGCTTTCTCATCACCCATGTGGGGCCTTCTTTTCCCTGGCGGCATCGATGTGGAGACAGCTCGTATCCTAGCGACGGATCAAGTTGCACAAGGTAATTCTGAACAACCTGTCATTCCGTCTGACGGCAGCCCTATAGCCACGTGTGAAGAGGCCAAGATTACCCATGACTGCGAACTCTACGACCAATTCGCCGATGACCCACTCACGATAATCGGCTCAGCAACTTGGGGAGCAGGTCTCGCTTTTATCAATGCAATCGACTCCATGATGGCTTCTCTCGCCGATATTCGAGTACCCTTTTTCATTCAATCAGCCGGTGACGAGCATTGGGTAGACGATTCATCCCACCCCGCTCTTTGCGACGGTATCAATGCTATTTATCCAGAGCAGTGTTCTTTAGTGGTTCATGAAGGCGATTGGCACGAGCTACTCAATGAAGTCGATAGAGAAACCTATATGGAAGCCTATCTCGACTTCTTTGATAGCCACTTACCTCACTAGGCCATGTTTCTCTTGTGCCGAGCAACGTTGCCAACAAGTCTTTATTTGGGATTCAATCTTTTCTAAAATTCATGAACGGTTTCTCGATAAAGAGATAGGTCCCCGCAGAAAAAACCAGAGTAAGAACCAGGGTGATTGGCGCAGCACTTTCGATGAGCTGCGTAAGGGTTAAGCCCGGTGATGCATCCATCATAAGCTGATAAACGCCCAGTATGATCACAATGTGGAATAGATACATTGAGTACGATAGCTGCGCGATGACATAGAACAACCGAGCACCAAGCACACGGCCAAGGCTTCTGGCAAATCTACCCTTCGAGTAAATACAAAAGAGTATCAAATACGCCGTGCCGAAACTGAAGATGGTTTGCGAGAAAAAGCTCCTGAAGACCCGAAGCATCAAGGGGTCCGTTATGAGGAACAGGTCGAAAAAACCAATCCAGAACCCAGAGAGCGCAAGGACCCCACAAACATTCGGTGCCACAGGTCTCAGGAAGAATGTTTCGAGATGCGCCTTGCTAAACACTTGCATGTAGCCGGCAACGACCCCAGCAAAGAGCGTAACGAATTTGGTATACATATTGTCGTAAACGTAATCCCATTGGTAAAGCCCAAGGCAATAATTCAAATCAGACACAAAGCTGGTGAGGTGATTCTTTTCAAGCTCCGCCAGGCTTTGAGCGACGGGCGATCCACATTCACGCACCATCACTTCCAAGGCGTAACATTGTGCACCTCCACGGGCGATGCCGTAGAGGGCCAGGACCCCCAGGATGGAACGGATCGGAGCTTTATATAAATTGAATTTAAAAAATCCTAAAATCAGAAAGGGGAAAATGAAATAGAATTGTTCTTCCACCGCCAGTGACCAAGCATGACCAAAGAATTGGTTTTGTGGCTCAATGAAATTGTTTACGTAAAGTAAATTTGACCACACGTATTCAATATTATTCTTCACCGCTCTATCAAATACCTTGTTTGGGCCAGGCGCTATCAACAGGCCTACTACCGAAGCCCCAAGCGCAAACCAGTAAATAGGCATCAGCCGCCAGAAGCGCCTCGTAAAAAACCGTTTCAGATTTATGGTTTGACGTTTCTGGTATTCTGAGAAAAGAAGCTGCCCGATGAGAAAACCACTCACAACAAAGAACAAGTCAACCGAGGTCTCTCCCCGCTCGAGCCATTTGATGTAAATCGGATATTCGAGATACTGCTCGTAGGTATCAGCGATAAAGAGCTGAGCCGACCAGAGCCAGTGGTAAGCGAAGACGGTTAATATGGCGAAGGCTCTAAACCCATCGATGACGGGTTCGTGATGCGCTGGTCGAATGAAGAGGCCGCGAATATTGCGATTCAGTGAGAATGCACGTTTTAGGCGGTCGGTTCTCTCGTTAACCATGGGCTGCACCCTTAGAAAGTTTAAGTTAGCCCATACCAAAAACGTCACTCAAACCGGGCATGTCATTGGAACAGTTATGCTCCAGCAACCTTCTGACACGCGGCATGTAGATTCGCGAATAGCTCAGCCAAGACCGCTTTAGGGGCCGACGAATACGCTACGCGTAAAAGCCCTGCCGTTGCAATGAGCCCTGTATCAAAATCAGAAAGCAATACCTGTCGAACAGCTTCAGGATCTGCCTTCACCGGCTTCACACACATGAAGTAACCGGAATTGAACGGCAGTGGTGCAAAGCTCTCTGCATATTCTGGGTGGTCCTTGAGAATGCTTCTTACTTCAGCATAACGCTGAGCCAAGATTTCATACTTCTCTTTCTTCCAGTCAGAAAATGCCGAGTCACCGTAGGTCTTTAAAAGAAGCGACTGTGAGAGGTGCGGAGCATTGGAGATATTTCCACGCACAGCCCCTGCTGTTTTATCTTCTAAAGACTTCATGGCCGCAGCATCTGCACCCTTGAAAGCGTAAGTGATAAAACCAACCCGAAGGCCCCAGGCATAATCTTCCTTCGTAGCACCATCAATCTTCACTGCGAGAATACCAGGATGTGCATCCGCTAAGAGCGAAAAAACCGATTCGGTATAAACGCCGTCTTCGTAAACAAGACCAAAGTAAGCGTCGTCAATCATAACGACAACGTTGTTGCCTGCCTCAGCAGACGCAACCAAGGTGTCTCGAATGGCCTCAGCCTCTGCCGGTGTGCAAGTGTAGCCCGTTGGGTTGTTTGGGAAATTCAAAACAACAACCTTTTTACCTACCTCGCCCTGAGCCAGTGCAGCCTCGAGACCCTTAACGTTGTAGGCTCCGTTTTGAAAAGTGTCGTAAGTTTTTAAGACTGCATCGTGACCGTGAGCGAACACGAGCCGATAATTACCCCAATAAAGGTCTGGTAAAATGACCTCGTCTTGAGGATCTAGAAACAGGTAACCACAGATACTTAATGCGTGAGTGAGGGCTTGGCTAACGACGGGCCGACTGATCATCGTATCGCCCAGTGCCGGGTTCTTCTCCCGAATCATTCCCTGCCAGCGATCTCTTAATTGCGGCTTCCCATAACTGGGCGCGTAGGGAAACGCATCTTTTGGTTCAACTTCGATTTGTGACTCTAAGCCCGGCAAGCGCATAGGTGAACCGTCATCCTCCAAGGCGATACCTATGGTCGCGTTGATTTTACGCCCCTTGGCTTCTGCACTCTGGCCTAAGATCCCTTTACTGGGGAAGAAAATCTTCTTTCCTTTATTCGAGAGCATAGCGCAAATGCGCTCTGGGAGGGCTGCGTTGGCTTCTTCGGCAAGTGCATGCATCTTAGGACTCCTCTTAGAGTGAGCTTGGCCTATAGCGGATCTCACCCTCTCAGGCTAGAGTCTGCGAAGCGGGAAATGTCTAAAATCTTCAAGTTTTCTAGTGGCGAAAACCCCCATGAACCTTTGCAAAACCAGGATACCCAAACGGGCTATATCCTATTGCACTGCCTTAAACTTAACCAACCCAAGCGTTGGGCGTTCTTCCGTGGCGATGATGTTCAGCAGCCCGAAAAGCGTAACGTAGAGGGAGCCTGACTTATCGATTGTGGTCGTGGAGGTAGAGTCATCTGTTAGCGGCGCTTCCCAAACTGGTTCCAGAGTTTGACGGTCATAGATCGACAAATAATTCTCAGTCGTCGCAGGTAACACATTTGTCATCAACATCTCTTCTGACTCTACGTAAGAAGTCGTTGAGCCAATGAGATGATTATTCGTAACCGTCATCACCGATGACCAATCTCGGTCGGCATCGAATCTCTTGGAAACCTTTTCTTGATCTGGGCCGAAACTGAATAAGTCACCATTTTCGTAAAAGTTTGCAAAGTCCAAACCCGACTCCCAGTAATAGACCGTACCATCATCCGCGATGGGAGGTGCTCCAGACATTGAACCTCGTTCAAGCTCTACCCTCTTGAGCCTGCCACACACATTCGGGTCGGGTTCTGAATCTGTGTTGGCATTGCAGGCCTCAAGGTCGACCAAAATAACATAAGCGGAACCTTCAGCTTGGCTCATAGCCGTCCCCGTGGATGCACCATCGCTCATCACCATGTAGCGGCCGTTGCGGCTTATGGATGGACTGGCGGCGCTGCCACCTTCCGCGAGAATATACCAACCTTTTTCCAAAGTGGGTCCTGTATCGGATTCAGTTAAGATAAGCTGAATAATGGACCCGTCGGCGGCGGTAGGGCCTCCACCTTGCACATAAATCTCATCGCGTATGGAAACAGCCACTGTGTTATCCGTGAAATTGCCGCTAACACCGAGAAAGTTGCCGAGGGTAATATTCGCGGATTCTTTGGTGCCGAATGCAGCAACAAAATCATCTTCAACAGATTTCGGAAAAAACGAAAGTATATCGATTCCGGCAGGCAGTGCAGGCTCCGGCGCCACAAAACCATATTCCGCGGCTACATCAAAACGAAGCGCTATAGAGCCCGTTTCTCGGTCCAATAAAAATACATTCCCCGGGATTGTCACGGTCGTAACGTAGCCGCTTTGGGTAAAATGAAGTCCAAAGGGTCGATGGCCTAAGTCTAAACCATCGGCACCATCAAGCGGCGTGACCCAACGCTCTTCGCCGTCCGGTGTATAGGAAAATATCTTCGCATCTGCCGCCACGTAGAGCATACCTTTGGAATCAACTTCTACGGACCCACCGGCGATGTTGCGCGCCAGCTCCTTACACCACTGCACTTCTCCTGTTTCAGCGTTAAGTGCAAAAAGACTGCACGGGTCCTCGGCGTTGGGAAAAGCTGTAACATATGTGGTGGAACCATCGGGGCTGAATGTATTCGGTTGCGCAATCGCGTGCCCTTTCAGCACATGCCACGCCTCCTCAAAAGCATTTGCACTTTCGCATGGAACAATATCACTGTTACCGGCATCACCATGAATACCAAGGTATGGTGTGGTCGAGTCGTAAGGGCTGTTTTGTTCAGGAGTACACGTTAATACTTGTGATTGGGGCTCATCTGGTTCTGCCCCGGCAGTGTCATCTTGACACCCCGCCGCCAAAACCATGAGCACCAATGTCATCCAACTTACCCACAAAGACCCAGTCGACATATTTTAAACCCTTCCCTAAACTGGAGGCACTCTCTGGTACCCCAGCTTTACTTTAGCTCACTCGCGTTCTTAATCACCATAAAGAAAGACCTTATTTGGACTCTTTACGCGAAGCGAGGCTACCTTCCCGGCAGCTTTCTAAACTCGTCAGTAATTGGTCACGCACATGGCCAAAACTTGTATCGGAGAATAAATTGTCCATTTCGCTGGGATCCTCATCAAGATTGAAAAGACTCCATTCATCAGAGTCATGTGCCCAGTCTTCTTCTGGAGAGAAATATCTCACAAGTTTCCAGAGCCTAGTTGCACCGCTTGAATCACTCACGTGCTCTGTGACCGACTCCACAGCCGTATTGAGTGCTTCCAGTGGCTTATACTTCATCGGCCAAATAGCGCCGAACCAGGGAAACCGTCGACCAAAAGCTGCCTCGCGGTGATTGCCCTCAAGAATATGGTCGTGGGTTACAAAGTAGGATGGCTTTGGCGCTGGGCTATTGAGTAAATCCACTCCTGAGAGTGCAGGTACACTTTCAAATGATTCACAAAGAGATCCCGGTAAACTCTCAGGTAAGCCCGCCAGACTTAACAATGTGGGGACAAGGTCTAAGTGATCGGAACACCTTTCCACAATTTCCCCCGCTCTTTGACTGTGCCTCGGTGAAGAAATCGCTAAGGGCACCCGTATCGTCTCTTCATATGCATTGTACCATTTTTGATGGAGTCCTCCGTGCGCGCCCAAAAGCTCACCATGGTCGGAAGTCATTACAACATGGGTCGATGCTCGTAATTGAGTTTCATCGAGGCAGTTTAAAATTTGGCCAAGGAGCCGGTCACTGCGGCGTAAAAGTGAGCAATAAAACTTACGGTACCTCTCCGGGTTTCTATCGTATAACCAATTCACAATGGACGCGGGCCCATAGGCTGAAGCATACTGCTTACGATAGGCGCGCAAAACAGCTGCTTCCTCTTTCGGAATCCAGGCTTGCGAAGCTGCCTCACCTATATGAGGAATGCCATCTAACTCCAAAAACTTCGATTGCCACAACGACCATGGAGGCCAAAAGACAATATCATGGGGATTGACTAGACTGATAACCAGTAAAAACGGCGCATCATTTTGAACCTTTGCTCTGCTTCGTAACCACTCTTGAGCCTGCGTCACATAACCTTCGTCGCGAAACAGTCCTGAGTTTTTAATATCTGCCCCATGCGGTTCAGGTCCTACCCATTCATTAAAACCATAAGCAGCCAGTGGGTCGGCCGCTTGATAGACAGTAGGCTCCGTTGCGCTGACCACAGCACCTTGCTCATGATGTAAGTTGGCATAAGACAAATGCCATTTACCGAAATAGACGGAATCCCAATCATGAGCTTGGAAACGATGTCCTAAAGTGGGAATACGATCTGAAGGAAGCCAGTTGAGTTGAGGGTCGTCGTGAAATTTAGCAAAACCGTCGGTCTGCTTGACTCCGTGTACCCATGGCGAATAACCGGTCAATAAAGAGACGCGGCTTGGAACACATGCACTTGTACTGACGCGGTGTTGATTAAATCGAATGCTTTCAGAAAATAACCGTCTCCGAGCCGGCAAACAGTTTTCCCGAAACGAAGCCATACCCGCGGACTCAAAATTGCCGGAATCCCGCTCTTGGTCGGTAACTATCATGACGATGTTCTCAGGCAACTTGGTCCCCCGCTGGTCTACAAAAGATAAGCCATCAACATTCTCCACGCATCATCGCACCACAATTTTTAGCAGGAGAAAACAAAAAAACCTCTCCCTGCCGTTGAAAAGCGGGGAGAGGTCATTCACTTCAATCGAAAACCGTTTAAGGCTTAAGCAAGTGCTTGCTCCAGATCACCAATGATATCATCGATGGCCTCGATACCCACACACAAGCGGATCATATCTGGACCAACGCCTGCTGTTTTCAGTTCATCCTCTGTGAGCTGACGGTGGGTTGTGGATGCCGGGTGCGCTGCCAATGACTTCGCATCACCGATATTCACAAGACGCTTGAAGAGCTTGAGCTTATCGTAAAACTCAACCCCCGCCTCAAAGCCACCCTTGATTCCAAAGGTAAGCAGTGCCGAAGGCTTACCGTCGGCGTACTTCTTCGCGAGGTCATGGTACTTCGATGTCTCAAGACCACCGTACTCAACCCACTCAACCTTGTCGTGATCCGAAAGAAACTTCGCAACCGTCAATGCGTTATCGCAATGGCGCTCCATACGAAGGGCCAGTGTTTCCAAGCCTTGAAGAATCAAGAACGCATTCAGTGGACTGATCGCTGCACCTGTGTTGCGCAGCGGAACTGTACGCGCGCGACCAATATAGGCTGCTGGCCCGAGTGCCTCGGTGTAAACCACACCATGGTAAGAGGCTTCAGGCTCATTTAGCATAGGGAAACGCTCAGCGTTTTCCGCCCATGGAAACTTACCTGAATCAACGATGAGCCCGCCCAAAGAGTTACCATGTCCACCGATGTATTTCGTCAATGAATGAACCACAATGTCGCAGCCATGCTCAATCGGACGAATCAGCATCGGCGTCGCTACAGTGTTGTCTACAATCACCGGAACACCATGTTTGTGCGCCATGGTAGAAATGGCTTCAAGATCGACGATGTTACCAGCAGGGTTACCAATACTCTCGCAGTAAACCGCAGAAGTCTTGTCGTCTATCAGCTTCTCGAGTGCCGCTGGACTATCATCTTCAGCGAAGCGTACATCGATTCCCTGGCTGGGCAGCATGTGAGCAAATAACGTGTATGTACCGCCATAAAGCAGGGGGACCGAGACAATGTTGTTGCCGGCTTTCGCAAGGGTAAGAATCGAATAGTTTACAGCTGCGCTACCCGAGCTTACTGCGAGTCCTGCGACTCCGCCTTCCATCTCTGCAACGCGTTTTTCCAATACGTCCGCAGTCGGGTTCATAATTCTGGTGTAAATATTACCGGGCACGGCGAGGTTAAAGAGGTCAGCCCCATGCTGAGCATTATCAAACTCATAAGCTACCGTTTGGTAGATCGGTACTGCAACAGACTTGGTTGTTGGATCAGTTTCGTATCCAGCATGAATCGCAAGCGTATCTAATTTCATCGAATTTAAACTCCGGTCTAGTAAAGATTATCGAGACCTCAATCGTTCTCGATGCTTAAAAATACCCAAAGTCGATTTTGAATCAATAGCCAGATGAAAACGATTTTTGGACTGTTTCCCGTTAGCTTCAAATGGAATCCGGGCGAGTTAAATATGGCCAGCCTGATTTATTTCCATGCATTCTTTGCAAACCGGCTCTCTTGGCTCAAAATTTCATTCTCAAATTGAATCTTCGGAACAAGATTTCTACCCGCGGCCTCTCTCATCGGAGTATCCATGAGCCAAAACCATGAAAGATTCAAAGTTATGGTGGGCTCAAGGCTACAACTTCAAACTTTCCACATTTTGGAAGGTTTCAAATATTTAGGTAAACACGTGACAAAATGACGGTATATTTGGCCCTACCCCCACCATTCATTAACGTGAAGTTAACAGTGTCTTTAGATTATTCAAATTTACAAGCAATAGGTTCTCTGAATTAATCATCTCTATTAACCCCCTCCCCCTGTGGGTTCGTAACATGTTGAAGGAGAATTACATGCGCATTTTATCACTCACTTTACTCATCCTTAGCCTGGCACTCTCTGCATGCGGCACCCAAGAGACGAGCGATGCTCAGCCTGAATCAGGCGAGCAGCAGAATACAGAAACAGAAACAGAGACTGGAGACGATGAAGACTCCATTCATGTTGGAAGTTCACCGACAAGTTGTGGCAGCGAGTCGCAGGGCCTTGAGCCCGTAGATTGCACCATGCATGGCGACGTCAATGCTTTTTGCGTATTCTCCAATCACTGCTTTTGCTCGGCAGCCGATGGCTTTCAGTGTGAATCCGAATCTCAATGGCAAAGCTTGGAAGAATGCAACCCCGGAAGTACTTGTATTCCCATTGAGGACTGAGCAGCGGGAAGTCGCCAAGCTCTTTAATAAGGAAGACCTGAACCTTCAGCCTTCGGCACGATGACATCTTCTATGTCGGCGCCTCCTATAAAATCATTGAGCCAAGCCGCTAAAGCTATCCCATTTTGAACCGTTTGCAGTCCATCGCTAAAGTCGCTGAATAGCATCACGTGACCATTGCCCTCTGCTTCGTAAATATACGTATTTTCTAAATCATGAGTGGCATGACGGTAGTCCTCAAGCGCCGAATGAAATCTATCCGCACTGTAATCAGGGCGGTTGGCTGAGTCCCACTGACTGCATTCCTCTGTACCGTAGCTAAAATAGGCCCGAATCACATAATCCTCAGCTTCCGTAAGCAGGGCATAACGTCGCTCCGGTAGTTGGCGACGTGTGTATCGTAAATGGGCAATAAAACTATCAGCTGAATCAAGGCAATCTGTGCAGTCACTGGGGAATACGACGCTTTGGTTCCAAAGCTGTGAAACTGTTTTGTGAAAACAATTGTCTAAAAACGATGATGTAAAAAATGGGCCTGAATCATCGATGACATCAACAGGGACAGGATTGAATGCTTTTTGAACTCTTAACCAGTTATATGTTGCGCCGAACCCACCTGCACTCGAGCCCATGAGAACGACTCTTTGAGCCGTTTTAAATGTAGGAACCAAACGCTTCAGGTAATAACTGATGTTTTGATACCCCCAGTGAGCTTGCCCTGCGTAGCCCTCTCCAAAAGGAACGCTTCCTGAGTGCATATCACCTGAGCAATATGGGATGTAAACGTGAGTCCATGCTTTAAAAGGATTGTCATCGTCGTCCAAGTTGAAGATCCCAACCTGTTTACCCTCACCAAAATCCTCGGCACCAAACTTCGATGCGAAGATATTTTCGCAGCTCCAACTGTTGTAACAAGCTCCCCCGCCCTCTAGGTAGAGCACAACTTTCTCGGGTTCCTCGCCGATGCGAACGCCAAAGCCCGTGGAGGAACCATCCAAGCATTTTGAATCGCTGACCGGGTACCACGCCCATTCGACGGTCATATTCTCGATCGGATCTCCACAAGCCTCCGATTCCGTCATCGAACACTCGAAATCCGACGGCAAGCCCGGTGATACATCGACCGGCGCCGGACTAATCTGCTCAACGCCGCATCCAACCAGCACCAAAAACATCCCAATCAAGTGAACTCGCCCGGCCATCGATCGCCCCTCTCGGACTTCTTACCTCGGGAATAAAACCCGATTTGAAATCCAGATTTAAGTGGTGTGGGTGCCTGTAGGACACCGAAAACATTTTAATATCGCGGGACTAGAGGCTCAGCAAGAAGTAGCAATGTTCACTATCTACTATTTAATCTCTTGATATGGTCGTCGGTAAAGCCCCCATCAGCTCGTTTTTTATCGGTTTTTCGGATCAAAACACTTGAAAAATGACGCATGAAGACGCTTATAAAGGAGTTGACGATCACTTATCTACTCAGTAGTAGCTAACGTCATAACACTCATCACTCTCAGGAGCCCATCATGAAAAATATCCTCCCACTCAATGCCATCGTACTCGGACTAACCGTCTCCATGACCCTCTTCGGTATGGTCGGTTGCGGCGAAGATGCAGAAACGACTGACAGCACTGAAACTGCAGACGAGACCAACACTGACGGCACAACTGACGGCACAACTGACGGCACAACTGACGGCACAACTGACGACACAACTGACGACACAACTGACGACACAACTGACGACACAACCGACGACACAACTGACGACACAACTGACGACACAACTGACGGTACTGAAGTTTCTGAAAACTGGGGCGCATACTGCACCGCCGATAGCGATTGCGGCGCTCCAACTGACTTCTGCATCAAGCAGCCTGGTGCTAGCGACGGATACTGCAGCATTCAGTGCGCTTCAAACCAGGTTTGCTACGACGCCGGCGCAGACACTGCAACTTGGACATGCAACGCCGTTTTCTCTTGCCTGATTGCAAGCCAAACTTGGTGTGGCCCGTCTACTGAAATTGGCCAAGGCCCAGTTATTGAGTGTGAATAAAATACAGAGCTGCTAATGTCCTTCCGAGTCTCCGTACGAGGATAGGACATGTGTAAAAACAATCATGCTCTCTTTGAGCAATCTGTATCGTTCTACTACACGCCTGATCTGCACCGCTCTGCCAGCTTTTGGGAGGATAAAGTTGGATTGGAGCTGGTGCTCGATCAAGGCAGCTGCCGAATCTATCGCGTTAGCAAAGATGGATTCATCGGCTTCTGCGAAAAGCCCAATAGCTCTCCTGGCGATGTCATTATCACGCTAGTCACTCAAGACGTGGACAGCTGTGCTCAAACACTCGTCCAAAGGGGCGTCACGTTTGAAAAATCGCCAACGTTCAACTCCAAGTTCAACATCTACCACGCTTTTTTTAGAGACCCTGCGGGTTATCTCGTAGAGATCCAAAGGTTCGATGACCCGGCGTGGCCCAAGTCTTCCTAAGAGGGCTCAGGGCATATCTGAAATCACACACTGGTTTTGGACACATTCTAAATCCGCACCGCAATAAACAAGACCCGGGATACAAGGTTGCCCGAGCCCCGCACCTACACAAGCACGGGCTTGCGGCATGCAAGATGCTCCATAAGATGCGCATTGCACACGAGCAAGCTGCTCAAATGGACTACAGAGGGTAAGCACATCGTCGTCGAGGCATTCAGGAGGACTACCCGAATCACAAGTTCCAAAATTTGCGATGCAACCCGAAACACCGGCCGCCAAACCGCAACCAGATTGCTCACCGGCACAGGGCGCGAATCGCACCGACGATTCAGTGGCACTCAGTAGGCAAGCATGACCCAAAGGCGCGATACAATCATTGCCCCAATTCTCGTTAACAAGACCGCAGGTTCCTTCTCGGTACTCAAGAGAGCAAATCATGTCGAAGTAATCACCGTCCTGGCAAAACGTAAGAACATTGTTTTCGCAGGCCCCAAATTGACCGATTTCTTCACACCAAGCCGGATCTGTTTGACGCTGACACCGGCTATCGCACCAGCCATCATCCTCGGAGCCGCCATCGTCACACTCCTCACCCGCGTAGCCGTTTAGGTAACCATCGCCGCACTGAGGTAAGGTGCAATCGCTGTCACAAGTTTCGGTATCGTAGCCCGCATCGCATTCCTCCCATTCTTCAGCATAGCCGTCTCCACATAACTCAGGGCATGTCTCAAGCGTACAAGGTTCCTCGCAGCCGGTCTGCGTCAAGACCCATAAGGATACAATCACGACGTGCCACAAACTATGCATCGCGTTCACCACCGCACTTCCAGCATGCTGTGAATTGTGGCTCCAACTGCTCCGAGCAACTTTGGCAAACCCAAGGCTCTTCCCGAGAGTGATTCACCCTGCTCTCTAACTCAGCGACCAAGCTCTTTGCATCCTCAACATCGGCCGCGTTAATCACCCAGACATGCTGTTGGCTTACAATGGGTGGAACTTCCCCCAAGCTAGAGGAACTCTCATCCTTAATTAGATGCTCGATCCCCGCATCCCGGAGGTTTGCTCGTAAGGATTCTACAAAAAATCGGTCGTGAGAAGCATACACTTTTATCATACTTATATAGTGGTCAAGTTCGCAGCATCTGGCAATGCCTAGAACCTCAACCAAGTATATTTAGTATATTTCAAATCTTACCTTAGATACCGGAACCGACAGCTTACACGACGCCTGGTACAATCTTGTAGGGCACGCGTTCACAATAAGTTTTCCAATCCTCACCATATTTAAAGGCGCAGCGATTATCGTCTCGAAACGCACGCTCAGTGAGCAAAATCGCTAAAAACACGACGTAGAAGTAAGGCAAAAAATGGTCAAACATGGCTGGTAGTGTCCAGAAGAAAGCCCCCAGAACTTCAGGTATATAATGAAAATGCCGAGACACGCCCCACCACCCTGAAGCGAGCAAAAGGCTTTGTTTTTTCTCACCCGCCTCAGTTACATAGTTTCCCACAATAACCTCGGGCTTCTTGCCCCAAACTTTGCAGTCACCGTCTGTTGCTCGCACTGTCTGCCGCTGAAGGTCTGCCCAGTAGTTTGTAAAAATTGCCAAGATACCGCAAACCATAATCACCGCAGACCAAAACAAACCAAGGGTATGGGGGTTACTCACCATATAAAGCGAATGTGAGGTATAGACCGCGGGTACCCAAACAAGGCATCCCCAACAAATGTAGAAGCCTGCTCGGTCGTGCATAATATCGAGAGAGCGCAAATAACCGGTCTCCCACCAAAAGAACTTGGCGATGTAGATAAGCTGCAGCGCAACCGAAACAAAAAGAGCATCGGTGAGCCCCATTGTCTCATGTTGGGCGGCCGCGAATGACAAAAGAATAACGGGCCAACCCATCATTCCAAATCTACAATTGGTGAACATCTTCACGTCCCACCCAAAGATTCGCGGATAGAGCTCAGTTCCCCAATAGTAATCAAAAATAAAATTACCCGTAAAACTGGAGTCGCTGCTCGAAGGCTTTAACCGGCCTTTGATATACAGCATTAAACAGAATCCAAGGCTGAAAACATTCAACGCGCCAAGCAAGCCACCAAAATTCTTGTAGATGATGGCAGGGTCGAAAAGACCGAGCGGATAAGAGCATAACCAGAAGGTAAAAAGAGTAACGCAAAACGCCGCTACACCATTGGCTTTGTATACGGGGATATTCCCTGAGGGTGTCACGGGCCCTTCGAATCGTTTGCCCGGCAAAGCTTTCATAAGAAATAGTTCAAATGCCGCAAATACGAAAATCATCGTCCAGGCAGTTTGAGTTCCAAAAAATACGGGCGACCAGATGTTGTAAATTGCGCCAAGAATGCCCTGCTCTGAAAAGAGCTGAGCTAACTCAGCAACGGAGCCATTCAAATGCACACAGGTGTACCACATTAATATGGCGACCGGTGGACATAGAGTAATCAATAGAAGAGATGAAAGTGTTCTCCTCGCGAAAACGAACCACCCCGTGCCTTTATCGAATGAGTTACTCCATGTGGTTGTCTTAAACTCAGCCATGCAATGGTCTCCCTGGTATTTTGGTAATACAGCTTGAGAGACTATTAAATGGGGTCGGTAAACGAGTCGAGAATCAACTTGTCAAAACATGTAGTCGTCGACATAGACCGTATCATTTTGACACAGCGCGACAGGCGGCAGGGCTTCGTCCATTTTAAGGTTTCGTCGAAAGAGAACGAACGAGGGTATCGAGTTCTTTAACTTGGCCGGCCGAGTAACCCCGGTCTGTGAACCACGCCACTTGCCCGTTTTCGTCCAAGAGCACAATGCGACCATTCGAGGCGTTCTCGTTACCCGTAAAAGCAACTATCGGAGCGGCTTCGTCATAAACCGTCACCACCGAACCCCAGTCTTCTTCCGGAATTCCCTTACGCATCCCATTGTCGATTTGGTTGGCAAAGAGCCCGGGCACAAGCCCTTTAATGGTTGGCACTTCAATGATCCGAACCGGTGTTCCCAACTGGACTAAACCCAAAATCCAACGGTCAAGATCAAACTGCGTGCGCTGCTTGTAACCGATCAGAAGAATGACAGGTGCGCCCTTAAAATCCCCGGGTATTAGGAATTGTTCGCCAGCCAAGGACTGGCCTCTAACATTTGGGAAACTCTCCCCCACAGGCTCTCGGTTTACAATTGTCGAACTGCAAGCTTGTGCCAGCACTAAGACCGCTACGAGACCTATTAACCGCATATACATCATTTTTCTCCTACAATAAGGTAGGTACGATTACTCAGCGGGGCAACATCCGTTGAAGCGATAATTCTTCGAAATGCTAACGTCGGAGAAGTTCTAAGGTGAGTTTCCCCTTGAAAAACAGTGAAAAAATTCACATTGTCTGGGTCAGTGTTGCCTTAACGTGTGCCGCGCGGTTCTTTAAGGTAGCAAAGTAGGGAATGTCATTGTCCATGCTAAAGAACGCCAGTACGACATCTACGGTCGTTCAACCAACAATCGAGCAGCCTTCGCTCGCCGAGGAAGTGCCGCGTCCAAGCAGCGGAGCTTTCTCTGGCCTACCCCGCAGTCGTTCGCTCGAACATGCCATGTTCGTTAACATCTACCGCGGCGAGCAGCTACGCGGGCAGATCATCGCAGTGTTGAGCGTGGTGGGAATGGCACTTTTCATTCCCCTAAGCTATCAATACAGCGACAACTTTCAGGCAGTGTTCGCGAGGCCTATTCCCAGAGTTGGAATCCTACAGATTCTGTGCGCCACGATGCTCTATGGCTATATCTCGGCGCGGATCTTTGGGAACCGGGGCCGACTCTCTGTAAAGCGGTTTCAATTTGCCCGCTATGTAAACGCCACCATTGAGAGCGCCCTGCCAAGCATCATGCTCATCGGGGTCGCACAAATCCTAGATGGGCCTGAGACGCTTGCTTCACCACCCGTATTTCTTTACTTCCTCTTCATCATCCTATCTGCCCTTCGGTTCGACTTAGGTCTTGCGATTTATACTGGCCTTATCTCAGCGGCAGGGTACATCCTCGTTGCCATGTATTTTGTGCCCGGCGCCTGGATCAGCGGAAGCGGCAACGTACTCACAGAACCTCTGACCCATTTTGAGAAAGCCGGAATTATGGCCGTTGGCGGTCTTATAACGGGAATCGTAACCGTTCAGCTGCGTAAGCTTATCTTCAGCACTTGGCATTCCCACCAAGAACAAGGGCGTATCAAAACGCTCTTCGGTCAACACGTCTCCGACGTTGTCATGGAAAAGCTTCTGGGTTCCTCGAGCAATCACGACTTACGAGAAGTGGTTGTTCTCTTTTTTGATATCCGAAATTTCACCAACTTTTCTGAAAACAAAGAGCCCGCCGAAGTGGTCGATTTTCTCAATACCCTTTTTCAAGAACTCGTCGAAGTCGTCGGCGAAAATGATGGGTTTGTGAACAAGTTTTTGGGAGATGGTTTTATGGCAGTGTTTGGTGCGCCACTCGACGACCCCTACGCAGCCGAACACGCAGTTCGCGCATCCAAAGAGTTGCTCGTCAGGCTCAGCTCACTCATCGAATCGGGGCGAATTCCTGCCACTGAGGTCTCCATGGGCCTGCATGCCGGAACGGCGCTCACAGGTACAGTGGGTACCGATCAGCGTAAGGAATACACGGTCATTGGTGATGCGGTGAACACTGCCGCGAGAGTTGAATCCTTAAACCGTACGTTTAACTCGACTCTTCTGGTCACGGGTTCGGTGTTTGAAGCTGCACCGGAAGCCTGCTTGGGTGCCGTTTCTTTAGGAAATGCTCAAGTAAAAGGCAGAGAGCAGCCCGTTGCAGTTTACAAGCTGGCATAATTAGCCTCGCTTGTTCCTGCTCGCCTCATTCAGTCTGAAATGAGGTATCCAACTTTGTCAGAGAGAAGAATCTATTCTTCGGGCTCGTAGCCATAGGCCTCATTAGGCGATTGACCATCAACTATTTTTTTAAGGCATGCACTTTGGTATTTCAACACATCGAGATTAAGTCCGGTCACACATGCAATCATCATCAGATACCGGTTTGATATGACCAGGTCACAAACCCGGTGAAGCTGATCAAGGATATCTGTTGTCGCCTTCCATTGGCCGCTCTTGGCACGGTTCACAGTTTGCCCGTCCAGGGGATCCAAACTCGATTGCTGGGCGACTTCTTCCTTAGTAAGATTCAAGTCTTCCGAATTCTCTTTTTCCTCAGCCGAGCTCATCACCGAATAATAAATTCTGCGAATTGAACTCGGTGAAAGAGACAGCGCCTCCAAGCCTTGAACATCACCCAGCTGCAGTGCATCTGCTGTTGCGTAGCAAGCCGCATGTACGTCCCACCCCGCACTCACCCGCTGACGAACGTCCTCAAATAAAGCTTGATTACGGTGAGTTTGAGGTGGACGACCTGGTTTTGCATCTACAGATACGGCTGACTCTAACGACCCACCATTGGCCCAGCTCCCGAGGCCTGTAAAAATAAACTCTGTGAGCGTTCCTGATACGCCAAGCTGGCCCCAAAAATCGCCCCCGCCTTGAAGATCGCGTTGAAGATCACAAAATCGGCGAACCAAGTTTCTCGATAATTCTATGCGACGTGCGCCCGTTGCCGACTTTATTGCTTCAAGCTCTGCCTGAAGTTCTGCATTATCCTGAGAATATGGTACTTGTTCGAGCTTCTTTTTGGCCAATGGCATTTACAAAGTCCCTTTCCAAAAAGGCCAGCGGGTAGCTGACGAGATACCCCTCAATGGGTGGGGTGGGGTGGAGTCCAGCCCAAGTACAATTATAACTATAAACTATGAGAATTGATGATTCGTTCAAGTAATCTCGTGCTCAGAAACTATGGAGGTTTACGCACACTAATGTAGTTAAACTGTTAAAAATGATTCTACAAGGAAAACTGGCTAATGAACATGTTCAAGGTTTGGGCTAGGAACGAAAACTCGATTGATTTCGTGATTTAAGGCGCTTAATCTCTTGGGAAAATAAAACCTATAACATGTTTTACCTGTTTAATTGTAATTCAAGAGCGTAGGGGGACTCACATATTATCGGATTAACATGTTTTAATTGTTTACCGAGAGTGAATATCATCCCCTACTTAAAACATGTTTTAGAGCTAAAACATGTTTAGCCTGATTAACCGTAAATGATCGCTAGAACCACGCAGTTGAATTAAATGAACCTCTCCGATTCTAATTAGGTGGTTCAAGCGCAAGACCAAGAACCCAAAAGGCGGCTCTGCTACATATCAAGCTTCAACGTCATCATGAAATTGCGTAGAGCTTGGGGCACCAAAGAGTTTCGGTAGCCTGTTGCCCGCACAGTTGTATCCATGGTGCCATCAGGCTTCACAACCCAGCCATCACCCGCGTTGGCCTCCCCATCACCTGGATGGTTATAGTCAGCATTGGTAATGTTGTAGATTGAGAAGTTCAAAGTTGCGATACCGTAGTGCAGGCTCATAGAAACATCGCCAACGAAGTGCTCGTGGAAATAATCCGGTTCCCCACCGTCTGGGCGAGATGGGTCGCGCAATGGGTTCGAGAGGAACGGTATCTTCGCGGCAATGTAACGGCCACGCACGTTTAAGTTAAAGTACTCCGTCATCGGAATATTCATACCCAAGTGGAGTTTCACTGGCGCGATGTCCCCGGTATCCTGCGTCTGGTTATCCCCAACAACTGTCCACTCGCCTGTCTCAAAATCGTAATAGCGGTAAGACTCGCTCTTGGTATAACTCAGGTTCACATAGCTGGTAATTTTAGCAGAGCTTGGAATCGGGTTCTCAAGCTCAAGGCGACCTTTGTATTCAGCGCCCCAAATACGGCGACGGCCCGCATTATCTGCTGGTGCAACGTGAACCTTTTGGTACTCAGCGAAAAACATCGAAATGTCACTCAGTACTGGCCCCGTCTGAAGCAAGGTTACGAGTTCGTAGTTACGACCACTCTCTTCCTGCAATCCAGGTGCTGCTGCACGGCCTGACCAACCTCCCCAAAGCTGAGTCGGCGCGGGTTCCTGAATGGCTGTACCATAGAGAAACTTAACAGCTCCGTTTTCAATAAAGCCCAAGTCACTGAATTTGTAGATAAGACCTACCCGAGGGCTGATTGCTTTATAACCACGGTGCGAAGTTGGGTCGTCTTCATCTTCAGGTGATACCTGAGGGTTTGTATTGATATCGTACCGAAGACCCACGTTCAGCTTCAGATCACCCCAGCGGTAGCTACCCTCGACGAAACCACCGATGTCTTCCGTAAGAACCATATTGTCCATTGGCATACGATAAGAAGATGGTGAGCCTGCATCATAAGGGCCGCACTCTCCGGTTTCATAATTCGTAAAACCTGTATCATCGGCTTCGCCATCACCATCGGAATCAATGTCACAAGGAAATGTATCCCAAATAGCAGATCCATCATCAGGACCATTGCTGTTGTAACCGCCGAAATACCCATCACCAATATCATAGGCCTTGGTCAATTGCTTACGCACATAGCGATAACCAGCCGATAATTTCATATCGTCGGTCATGTCCCAAAATACGTTTTGGCGCCATTCCAGCGCATTGTTATCGGTTCTAAAATCAATCATCGACAAATAAGAGTACTCGCTTTGCCCCTCATTCCAGCTTGGATAAGCATCAACCCACAAGCCATATCGACCCGATGTACGGTAAGACAATTCCGAAAAGATATGAAGAGAATCATCTACATCATAATTATGAGCAATGGCACCACCCATACCTTTAGCTGGCCAGAAGTTAGAAGCTTGGGAGTGGTCACCAGCATACTGAGGTCCATTACTGCCGGCTATTTCATACATGTAGCCATCTAAAGTGAAATCACCGATTTCCAAAGAAGCCATAAACATACGGTCATCGTCTGGATTGGAAGAGATTCCAAAATCATAACCGTTGCTCGACATATCCAAAATGGGACCATAAATCGTTTCGCTGTTGAGAAAATCAGTGCTCATCCACTTATTGTCTCGTTCGCTGATATCTGCTCCATCTGAACGACCAAAGCGAGCCGTTAAAGTAAGAGCTAAATTCTCAGAAATTTTTGCGCGTGCGTGAATATCCGCCCGGCGCGTGGCCCAGCTACCCATCGAGAAAGCCGACCGCACATCGTACTCGCCAACATCCAAATCAGCTGCCGTGGTGGTAATCACATTGATTACGCCGAGAAAGGCGTTGGGCCCGTAAATAACACCGGCAGGACCATAAAGGACCTCGATACGTTCAATAGCCTCCACTGGTATCTGGTGCCCAATCTGCGCATCCTGAAACCAAAGGGTGTTAAACGTGCGTCCGTTGATAAGGAAAAGAGTTCTGTTGTTGAAGACCGACCGAAAGCCTCGCTGATAAGCGAAGTACTCCGTGTTACCACCCACATTGCTGATATCAAAACCAGGCAGGTCATCCATGATTTGGGTGAAATCCGTATAGCCCCGATTTTTAATGTCTTCCCGGGTAACAATATACATCGGCGCCGGTGCATCAAGAATCGATTCAGCCGACATTGAAGCCGTGGTGATTTCCAAATTGAGTAGCTCACTCAAATCGAGACTGTCCATACCATCAAGCTCTTGAGCAACGCCCAGAGATGTATAAACCAGAATGAATAAGAAAGTTACGACGCGAGTAATTGAATGGTTCATGCGTGCCCCCCACGTGTTCCATTGCAGTAACCTCAACGAATCTACTGCAGCTACTTAATGGTAGTGACTTTTCAGGAGCGGTCCAAGCATTTTCGTTTAAGACTACCTACACTTACATCCGAAAATTTGTCGGGTAAGAGGTTCATCAAGGTTCGACACCCGGCACTGCCCTGCTTCAAAAAAGTGGGCTCAAGCTTCTAATATTACGATATTTATCTCACAACATGTGCACGTGGCTCAGGTTTCATTGCTCGGCAGTGTGTTCGGTGTCAGAATAATCTTTAGGTAATTAGGAGACTCGTTAACTCTCTGCCTGAAGCGCTCAATATTAACGACCCGGAGATTCAGATGAAAAGACTACCATTAGGACTGATCGCTATATTGCTGTGTGCCTCTTGCACAGGTGATGATCCAGAACCCGTAGACCCATCAGAAACGACAGATCCAGCTGACCCGTCAGAAACGACGGACCCCTCTGATCCGAGCGAAGTTACACAAGCAACCAAAACGCTGGCAGTTGCAACCTATAACATGGGGTTGGCGCCGGGTTATGTTCCCTATGCAGCTGAACGCCGGGACCCTGTTGTGGCAGCGGTCGCGACCTCAACCGCCGATGTGATCTGCCTGCAAGAAGTTTGGTTTGATGAAGACCGTGAATATGTCTTAAGCCAGCTCGCGGACTCATACCCTCATCAGTATTCGCAATTTGAAGAAGTTGAATCCGGAGGCGACCCTGCATGTACCCCAGATGAAGGCGCCCCACTGATGGAATGTGCCACCGCTGCCGAATGTGACTCTGCTACAGATCTCGGCAACTGTGTTCTTACAAATTGTGTTACCGAATACAGCGCTTTAGGACCCGACTGCCAACAATGTCTCGCGGCCAATTTAGGGCTTGGGAATATGGATGATATCTTTGTGGCATGCACTTCCGGGAGCACAGAATGGCTCTACGAGGGACGCCATGGCGCCGTGTTACTGAGTAAACAACCGATGACCAATACCCAACTGATTCCACTTAACTCCTGGCTGATTGTTCGACCTGCACTCTACGCCGAGGTCGATGGCGCACAGATCCTATGCACCCATATGAGTACCGAGCTTGGAGTTGATTACGGCGGTGATTTCGAATCTTACGAAGCTGAGCATAAAGACCAGCTGGATACACTCATTGCAGCCATGGATACGAACAATTTGGGTGGGCCCCAGATTATTTCCGGTGATTTCAATGCTGGTCCGGCGGTAGGTGACCTAAGCGGAGAGTGGGCTGAAAACTACAGTGCTTTGGATGCAGCAGGCTACGCCGATGCCAACTGCGCGGCAGATGTCCCATTTTGCACTTGGTGCGAAGCCAACCTGATTTCGAATGATCCTGTCAATAGCGCCATCGATCATATCATGGTTCGGCAAGCGTCCACATCAGCCCCTCAGCGGCTCTATGATGGGTCGGTTACCATTGAGTCAGAAACAGACGGCACTGTGGAAGTAAGCCTCTCAGATCACTTTGGCATGCAGGTGGATGTAACTTGGGAAGAGTAGATTGCTTGGTAAAATCGTAGATTAAGCCAGGTTATGAAAGACTTCCTGAACGTCGTCATCTTCCTCTAAGCGATCTATCAATTTGAGAACCGCATCCACCTCTTCATCAGACAGCTCAGCCATGGTCTTCGGTATCCATTCAAATCCCGAAGAATCGACTTCAATCTTACGCGCTTCGAGTTCATCCTGAAGCGTCCCAAAACCCTCTCGCGCACAACGCAAAAGAATCAATGGGTCACCGTCATCGTTGGTACCATCATCTAATTCCTCGAGCCCAAAATCGATGAGTTCAAGTTCAAGTTCGTCGCGGTCAACTCCGTCAGGCTTGAGTCGAAACACCCCGTATTGGTCGAAGAGAAACGAAACACTTCCAGCGTTGCCTAAGTTGCCATTCTCTTTTTTGAAAGCAGACCGAACATTGGCAACCGTTCGAGTTGGGTTATCGGTGGCCGTATCCACAATCATCGGAACACCATGAGGACCATAGCCTTCATAAAGCATCTGCTCAAAGCCAGACGTGTCACCAATCTTCAGTGCCTTATCGATGGCATTTTGGATTTTATCTTTGGGCATATTGGCTGCGCGTGCGTTTTGAATGGCACGTCGTAGCGCTGGATTGCTATCGGACTCGCCGCCTCCAGATTTAACAGCCATGCTGATTTGCCGGCCGCAACGCGTGAATGCTTTGTTGTCTCTTGCACCGCGCTTCATGATCGCATGTTTACGGTTCTCGAAAGTCCTACCCATATCTATTCAGTCCTTATTCGTGATTGGCTCTAAACACTGAGGTAATTCAAGTGCTTCGAATATCCAAGCCCCAAAATCAAAATATCCAGGAGAAATACAGCCCCAAACCCTAAAGCAGACAAATTTACCCGATTTATAAAGGTATTCAGGCTACCCTTCTTCATCACCAACGTAAAATGTATGAACGTCCCCGAGAATAAACGCCGACTTAAGCAATGACCATCGGCTTTATCGATACCAATTATCTTCATTTTATCGATTTACCAGATACCAAATGATTCCTACTGTGTACAAGTAGGCAGTAGGTTCGTAGATGAGATCAGTTGAACTCGCCCCTGGACCAAATGTAAGCCGTTGAAATATTGAGGTTATCAACGAGGCGTACCGATTCCGATTCAGGAACGTCATACGACTCAAAGAGTATGATGACACAGTTGGCCGTTAGAGGATGATTGATGGAAGACATTACCCGTAGAGAGCTGATAAAAATACTCGCCGCCGGGGCCGCTGGAGCAAGCCTTATCTCATGTTCACCCTCTAGCCCCAAGGATACCGTCATGGAATCACAACCAAGCGCCCCACTCTTCACAGGAAACCCAATTCAAGGCATTCGGCCACTGCCCGCGTCTGGACCTTGGCCCACCCAAGACCCCTTTTTGTTCTGTGTGCATCATAACGACCGATACCCCTCTGGCAATCCTGAGAGTGGTCCCAATGCAAGCCTCGCCGGTCGCCAGCTTGGTCAAGACTTTTCGGGAATAGACGGCTGGAGCATGTACCACGGCCAAACCGTACCTGGTTTTCCGCGGCACCCGCACCGGGGCTTTGAAACCGTCACCGTGATGCAGGAGGGTCTTGTTGACCATTCTGACTCCTTGGGTGGAGCCGCGCGATACGGCGCGGGGGACGTTCAGTGGTTAACCGCAGGGCGCGGTATCAATCACGCTGAGATGTTCCCCTTGCTGCGCCAGGATGGTCCCAACCCATTCGATTTCTTTCAAATTTGGCTCAACTTACCGGCTAAAAATAAAATGGCAGAGCCCCATTTCTCGATGCTTTGGAACAAGGATGTTCCCGAATTGAGACACACCGATTCGGCGGGCCATGAAACGAAGATTCGAATCATCGCGGGAAATTTTAACACGACTAAAGCCCTGAACCCGCCGCCAAACTCATGGGCAGCGCAAGCCGATACCGGCGTTGGCATCTGGACTATTGAGCTTGCTCCCAATGCAGAGTGGGTACTTCCAGCCACACAGAAAAACTCACTGCGGGCTCTCTACCTTGTGGACGGAAACCCGCTGAACCTCGCAGGCGAAGAACTCGACCAAAAAGTCCAGGTGCTGCTCCACCCATCGGCCAACATCACCATCCAAAACGGGGCGCGTAAAAGCCGCCTTCTTTTGCTTCAGGGGCGCCCCATTGGCGAGCCGGTCGTTCAACATGGCCCGTTTGTCATGAATACCCGAGAGGAAATCGTCCAAGCCTTTGAGGACTACCGAGCAACTCAGTTTGGCGGATGGCCTTGGAGCGGTTCTGACCCGACCCATGGCCGCGGCTCAAAACGATTCGCCAAACATCCAGATAACTCACGCGAGGAACCCATATAGATGGAGCCGATATTTCGGCGCGCCATTACCATTTTATTCGAAGCCTTCAATCACTCCCCTTAGTGTCTAATATTATTCAACATTATAGAAATCAGTCGTATTTTTCATCCTGATCTTCTGCGAGAATCGCTTACTACGAGGCTCCCGAGGTTCATATTCAGCCAAAAAGTTAAGCTTTGGACCATCCAACTAAGCCGTTTTAGAAGATTCAAGCGACATTTTGGCTTTTGGGGGCAGTATCCAAACTGTCTCATCAAAACACTTATCAACTCATGGGTATAATTCCTCATTTCATCAATTAAAATAATGATTTAAACGAGCGCCGCGAACCATCTTCAGCTTGGCATATTCTGTGCTTAACCTACTGCGTCAATTAACGAGGATGAGATTATGAAAACGAAATACGTATACATCGTTATAGGGGTGCTCGCCCTGGGGCTCATCGGTTGGATGACCCAAAGCAAAGAGACTGCGACGCTCGAAACCAGTAAGGCGATTCAGCCACGAATCGTAAAGCCAATCATCGCAGCACCCGTACAGGCACCAGCCCGAGTTGCAATAAAGGCGCCGACCCCAAAAACCACGACTCCTAAAATTGGTAAACGCGTAGAGTACACCCCACCTGCCCTTCCCGATCTAGACGCCCTTAAGCTGCAGCAGACCGAGACCGGCGGATACATGCTCTTTCCGGTAGACAGTGGCGAGAGTCAGGGACACATGGAAATTCAAAAGGACCTTCGCGACCCTCTTACCACCGTCGGTGCTTGTACCCGTTGGATTGTAGGATGCGTCGAGCCCGGTCAACGCTCTCTCGACGACTGCGCACTAAGCGTGCCGCAATGCACTACCGATAAACCCTGGGAAGAAGAAGCACACTGCTGCCCGGCTAGCTGCTTTGACTCCTACGCAACTCTACGAGAATCCGGCGTCGAGCCGATTACCGCTTTTGATACAGTCTACTTTGCGGATGGCTCTTGCTTTCCAGGTCTTGAAGATCTGCTCACCGGTGTTTCACCGGCACCACCCGCTCACTACTAATATATTAGAGGAAATAAAGATGTACACCCAAAACACCAAACCATCATTATTCTCAGTCATTCCTATTATAGGAATTATGTTAACGTGCTCTTCTGCCTTCGCCTTTGATTCAGGATGTAAGCGTGGAGATAAAGAATGCGCACCAGGACCAGAGAGCGCTCGCGGCAGCTGGCATCAGTCATTAGAGCATCAGCTTATGTGGCAGTACACGTCAGATATCGCAGGTATCCCTTCCGAGCTTCTGGAATCCTACGAAGTCACTGCTTACACCAACGGCGGGTCAGTTAACGTTGATGGTTCTATGGAGCCTTCTTTGATGCCGGCTGAATTCAGCAGCGCAACACAAGCCCATAACCGTTCCATCTACATTGCCGACTTCAGCCAGCTGGCTGACCTATCCTACTCCCTGTGGGACTGGGCATCCGGTAATGAGACATGTCCATTGGGCAATGGGATCGCTACCGAAGCTTGCCATGATTTAAAGATCCACAATGGTGCAGTAAACTCAAACCACTTCGTTCCGCAGGCATTTGAAACCTATAAGCACTACCATGGCTTGGCGATGGAAATGGCGAATCAATGTGCAAGTGTTGCCAATGCTGCGGGGCCCAACCCGTCGGCTCATATTCTAAACGACTATCTTTTGCCCTGTGAAAAGCTCGCCTTGTTGTACGAGTCTATCGGCCACCACTTCCTTCAAGACTCTTGGAGTATGGGACACATGTGGGAACGCTGGGGAGCCTCAGATAAAGATTTAATGAATGACCACTTTGATGCCCTCGCGGTAGGCGCAACAACCGGCCTCATTCACGGTGTTCGCTCAAGCCTTCAAGAGCAACTCGGTTTTCTCGGTGACTTCAATGACGCGCTCTGTGCCCCCGTGCATGAAGAGGTACGCTTTAAGTATCCTAATAGTAACGTGACCTATCCTGCGACGGGTGACCTATACTTCGACGCTGTAATTGCCGCCGATGAATCAGCAAACCTTCATCCCCACGGTGAATTCTCAGAACAAAAACGCCGGTTACTCTCATGTGGTGCACAAGGCATGCTTGAAGTGTACCGAGCAAGTGGACAATTCCACGGTGCGGCAAACCCAAACAACGATATCGAAAATGTTAACCCCACTTCAGAAGAAGATTGCTTCGGTCAACGCGCTACCAATGCAGCCATGAAAAAGGGCGGCGGTATTGATGTACTTTGGGGCGGATTCTGGCCCTACCATCTCGAAATCGACAGCTACCTGGCCACCACGACCGTTCTTGTAGGCAGCGCCGACGCTGCGGAAAACTACGACGACCTTAGCTGGTGGGAACTGTGGAGAAAGCAAAGCCAGTATCGCCGCGACCTTTCTCGTATGGTTAGCAAGATGGCCCTTTACGCAAAGATTGATCCCGAGGGAACGCAACTGGCCACCGGAGGTCTTGGTGACCTCATGAACATTAAGCCAAACGGTCACTACGTCGATATCGGGCGAGGAGTTGCAAGCTACTCCGATGTGAATCTTCACAAGCACAGTGAAGTTCAGCCTTCAAAAACTCTCGCATCCACCGCCGTCACTCGTCTCTTCCAAGATGCGTACGGACCGGTTTGGTGTGAACGGTACAGCGGTTCTCAAGGCTATACAGCTCTTCACACTCTCAAGCAGCGCGTGGCTGCGGCTCCCAACAGCGAGCGGCTGGCTGCAGCATGCGGCCTCTGTTCAAGTGTTGTGAAGCGACACATCCGCACACCAATAGGCAGCCAAGCAGCTGGCTCTGGCCAAAAGCCTTTATGCCAGTACGCCTATGAAGCGGACCTACTGGATGCTCCAGCAGCGACCATCTATCACGATGGCCCTGGCTCCACGCCAACTGAACTTGCATCTGATTGGTGTGGCTGTCCTACGCTCCACTGATAAGACGATTTAACACTCCCACCCCACCCCGGGGTGGGAAACTCGTCTTCCAGCATTCCCTGCCAGGCTTCCTGTCTCTACTTTCTCCTCTTTGCCCCTAAGATTCTTCCCGCGAATCTGTCCTCAACCGAACCTGTACAAAAACTTATCTACTTAAAAGTACATTAAGTGCGGATTTTGATCATTCTCTCCCTTGAAATTATTAACGAACAATTTCAGTAGGTTAAGTGTTCACGAATCCCGCCAACGGCCTGACCTGAGTCATGCATGACCTGTACAAGCACTCTACAGTGGCATTTCACACCTTGACGATTCCTGTACAAATCCCCTACCTGCGCCAAACCTACTCATGAGTAGTTAACCGGTTCGGCCCCTCCCCATGTGAGCCACCCCGACCAGAACATACGCAATAGGAGATGACACAATGACAGCAACACACCACATAAACGATGTACCCGAGCTACAGAGGATCGAGAACTTTTCAAGAGACGAGATGTTTGCGACCTGTATGGAGCTAACCCACGCGGTTTATCCACACGACAAAATCTACGGCCAATATTGCACGATTCAAGAGTACATTGATTGCCCGCCCGAGCTGGCCTTCAAGTACCTCGCTGATCCCCATAATCTCGCAGAATGGACTTGGAGCACCCGTGACTTTGTTGAGTCGGGCGAAGAAGGCCTCCTTATCGGCCACGACATGCTTGCCGACAGTACTAAGATTTTCTGTCGAACCATTACCCACGAAGGTGCTGGCACCGTTGATTTCCACTGCGCCTGGGATCAGCCCGATCAGATGTGGATGGTGTATTTAATGCGAGTCGTTCCTGCTCAGCTCGTGTTTAACAAGCCAGGCTCAGTAATCACCTGGACCAACTGCCACCACCCCTTCTACGACAAGAACCCCTTCCCTCAAACGGCGCCTGCTGACCGTGACGAATGGGTCGGCGAGATGTGGCCATTTTTCTACGCCGGTCACAAAGTTGAAATGGATAATCTCAAAAAGATTCTCGAATACCGTCACGCTAACAACATCGCAATCGGCTCTTATCAAGAATGCCAGCCACTTTACCGAGGATTGGAGGCAGTAGCATGAAGCCCATCAGTTTAATCGCAACCGCCAGCTCAATGCCTGCCCACGTGGTGGCCAATGACCACTTTGATATCGCCAGTACAACGGGGCCCATGTTCAAAGGAACAAAAGAACGACGCCATATGCAGCATGACGAGCGCTCCGCCGATATGATCATGGATGCTACCGAAAAGCTTTGCGACCGTTTGAATATCGACGGTTCTAAAGACATCGATATCATTCTCACAAACGTAAGCCTTCCCGACCTCCCCTTTACAGGGTGCGGTGCTGAGATAGCGCATCGTTTGGGCGCCAACCCGCGCTGGGTTCTCGATGTACACAATACCGGCTGTGTATCGTTTGTATTTATGATGGAACTTGCCCGCAGCCTCATGGCAACAAGCAATGCGAAAAGCGCACTAATCTGTAATGTACAAACTGCAGCGGGTCGCATTTTCGGACAAAAATCGAACCTTAAAGAAGCTCAATCTGCAGTACCGGGCGATGGATGTGGTGTTGGATACCTCGTTGCAAATGACGAGTCACCCGTTCAGTCCATCATTACCCGAACCTTCGGAGAGTTTGCTTGCGACATGCAAATCTCAACACCGGATGAGCGCAAATGGTGGCAACCCGGAGAGACCAGCTTTAAGATCGACTTTAGCCGGCGTAAAGTTGGGAGCATTGTACGCAGAGCCAATACACTGGTTCCCAACATTATCAATGAAGCTTGCGAACAAGCATCCATCACAAAAAATGATATCGACCTCCTTGTTACCAATCAGCCCAATCCAGTCTTCTTAAGAAACTGGCGCGAAGCGCTTGAAGTGCCTGAAACCAAGCACATCGATACATTTGCCGAATATGGAAATCTCTTTGGCGCAGCCATACCCGTCTCTTTTGAGCGAGCGGTCATGCAACGCCAGGTAAAACCAGGCTCCAAGGTCATTCTCGGTGGATTCTCCCATGCTGGAGATTATGCCGCAGCGGCAGTTGTGGACTGGCAAGCCCGCAGCGCCTCCACCAAAAACTAATTATGTTTCCAGGTAGAATACGATGAAACTATCAGATGCACTTGTCACGACGCTTCAAAACTGGGGCGTTCGTTCTGTATTTGGCGTGAGCGGTGCCAATATTGAACACTTTCATGACTCCATTCACAGATTAGGTGGAGATACATTAAAATCCGTTTTGGCCAGAACCGAGATGGGAGCAGCCTTCATGGCCGATTCCAATGCTCGGGTTCACCGCACGCTTGGTGTTTGTTGCTCAACTTCGGGTGGCGGCATGATGAACTTAGCGGTTGGCATAGCCGAATCCTTTAACGACTCAGTGCCAGTCCTCGCAATTGTAGGCCAACCTCCAAAAATCCTTGAAGGCTGTGGTGCATTTCAAGACTCGTCAGGAATTGGCCGAAGCGTTGATGCTCTGGCACTCTGGAATGCAATCACCAAATACACCGCCCGCATAGAGCAGCCATCAGATTTTTGGCCCTGCCTTGAGAAGGCTGTTCGGTTGGCCCTCAGTGGGCGTCCCGGACCGGTGGCACTCTTGATTCCAAGAGACCTTAACGAAAGCGAAGTTGGAGATGTTCCAGATTCGATTTTAGAATTATTGAACAACCGGCCCACACTGGTTCCAAAGTTTGAAGACATTTTAAGCTTGGACCTAATGATTCGTCAGGCCAAAAATCCGGTGATGATTATCGGCAGTGGAATGCGACGCGCTAGCCACCCCAACGTTGCTAGAGACTATGCAATCGGGGCAAAAATCCCTGTGGTGACAACCATGGCTGACCCGGCGGCGTTTCCAAACGGCCATCCGCTCTATCTTGGCATGGTAGGAGTTGCAGGGCACCCCTCTGCGCATCGTTACCTAAATGAAGAGGCAGATCTCATCATCGCCGTGGGAACTGGTTTCAATATCATGGCCAGAGCCCCCATCGCCATGGGCCTAGGCCGTGCGAAGGTCGCTGTCGTGAATATCGATGTTGAAAAAATTCTCAATGCCATCACCCCCGCGCTTACCGTCAAAGCCGACGCATCCCCAACCTTTAATGCCTTAATCGCAAGGTGGCGCGCGGAGCCTTTCTACGCATCTGCGGTCATGAACTATAAGCTGACCCGATTTGTTGCAGAATTGGATCCGCCATCTCAAAAGAAGAGCGAAGAATACGATAGAGACTCCGTACTTCTTCAAAGCGAGGCACTCTCGATACTTCAAAGTCACTTGCCTGCTAACGGCCACCTTATCTTTGATGCAGGTAATTGCGCCGCAAGTGCGCTGCATTACCTGGCGATGCCCAAGGGCAGTTCTGCTACCATCGCACTCGGCATGGGAGGTATGGGATACTCAATCCCTGCAGCCATCGGTGCTCAAATTAGCAGTTCTAATAAAACCCAAACAACGGTTATCTGTGGAGACGGAGCATTTCTCATGCTCGGGCTAGAAGTCCACACGGCCGTCGAGCTTGGGCTCCCTATTCTCTTCATTGTCTTCAACAACAACAAACACGGAATGTGTGTGACTCGGCAACAACTCTTTTTTGAGGGTCGAACCGAAGCCACAGAATACCAAGGTATTCAAATCAAGGATGTAGCTCGCGGCCTCGCCGGTTCGGACCAGCTCTGGGCTCAGACCGCATCAACCGGAGCTGAACTAGAAAAGGCGTTGGAAGACTTTCGTAATCAGAACTTCACCAAGCCGGGCATTCTGGAACTCCAGCTGCCCCTAGAAGAGTTACCACCCTTCAGTCCATTTTTACCGAAAGAAGCCAAAACCTATGAGGTCTCGTCCTGCGAGATGGCTGCTTAAGACCTACTTTACAAAACGGAGATAAGAATATGATTCCCATTACTATAAAACTAAAAAGCCTTCTTCCTTGGCTCTTCTTTGGACTTCGAGAGCTTTTTCGTATGGCCTTCGATTTACTTTTGATGCGTGGTGCTCGTGAGAAGCAGCTGGCTGATTATGTAGAGCGTCATGCGGAAGCTGGCAATATCGACGACGCCCTTAGAGTCATCGATATTTTCGCTAGAAAACGTTTCCTCATGAATGTGGGAATCGAAAAGGGTCGAATCCTCGATGAAGCCCTTGAAAAGGCAAATGCACAGCGTGTGCTAGAGATGGGTTGTTACTGTGGCTACTCAGCCCTTCGTACTGGCCGTATTCTCCAGCAAACCGGTGGTAAACTTATCTCACTTGAAAAGTCTGCTGAGTTTGCAAGTTATGCCAAACGGGTAGTCGACCACGCAGGCTTATCCGACCAAGTAGAAATAAGAGTTGGTAGCGCCGAAGAACAAATCCCGAGCCTTCAAGAAGCATTCGATGTTGTATTTATCGATCATTGGAAAGACTCATACCTCCCAGACCTTCTCGCCCTTGAAGAGAAGAACTTGCTCGCACCGGGTGCGACGGTCATTGCCGACAATGTTGGTATCTTCGAAAACACGCTCGTTCCCTATCTAGATTACGTTCGCACCGGCGGTAAATACACAAGTGTTCATTACAAAGCACCCATGGAATATTTTGAAGCCATCGATGATGGCGTTGAAGTCTCAATTTGGCATGGAAGTAACCTAGGTGCATCAGCATAATGCTTCCCACCAAAAGACAGACCGACTTTGAGCCGCGACTTGTGGAAACTCCACCAGCAATGGAAATGTTTTCAAATGAGCGGAAGCGAAGTAATCAGACAGCCAACGGGGAACCTCAATTGGTCCCCGATGGCCTCTACCCAATGCGTGCCGTAGTTCAACTCACCGGGCTAAAAGCAGAGACCATTCGCGCTTGGCAAAGGCGCTATAAGGCAGTTGTGCCGAGACGCTCACAGGGCAATGCTCGACGCTTCACCATGGAAGACGTTCGGCGCCTCGCTCTATTGCGAGAAGCTATTCGAGCCGGCCATGCAATCAGCGAAATTGCCAGACTCGAAGAGGACCAACTCCTGCAAATTGTTCATGCCGACACGCTTGACCCTGTTCAGCCTGCTGAGAAAGTTGTTGAGGACGATTCCGTTGTTTACGAACATACACTCAACCGTTTTCTTCAAGCTATTGACGAGTACGATTGCGCCGAAGCATCCAACGTTCTCACCAATGCATCTCTCTATTTAGACACGCGGTCATTTCTTCTCTTCATGGTCGCTCCGTTAATGAGAAAGATAGGTGAACTTTGGGCAGACGGCGACATCGGAGTAGGACAAGAGCACTTGGCAACCGAAATCGTCAAAGGCACGCTCTACACCGTTCGTAAGCAAGCTGGTTTTCACCTTGATGGCCCCAAGGTTATTATTGCAACTCCTCCTTCGTGCCTGCATGAATTCGGAGCCAATATTGCGGGTATCTTGGCGACCCACCAAGGCTGGAACCCGGTCTATCTGGGGCCCAACATTCCTTATGAGGAAATCCAAGAAGCGGCGCATTGTGTGAAACCCCAAGCGGTCCTCTTGGCTGTCCAAACTATTCTCAGCCCAGATCACGCCAGTGAGATTGAACAAGGCATTATGGAATTAAGTACACTCTACAATGTATGGGTCGGCGGTCCGGATTATCTCCTAAACCAACTTCAACTCCCGCCCAGCGTCCAACGCATCCCAAGCCTTGAGTCTTTGCACCTTTTTTTCGGTGACCAACTAAATCAAGTTTAAACGGTTTCATATCTAGCCCCTCTAGATTAAATTCTATAAAGCTACCGCGTGTCTCCAATGCCCTTCGAGACGCGAGGGATTTTCCATGATGTATACAGGTGAACTCGCTGCACTCAGTGCCGCTGGTCTATGGGCCAGCGCAACATTTATGTTTGCGGCAGCTGGCCGGCAACTCTCTCCAATCCAGCTCAACATATCTAAGGGCGTCATTGCATCGATTCTACTGGGCGGCTGCGCCGTGGCTCTCGAACGAATTCCAGAAGAAATCTGGACCATGCAAGGTCTGCTTTTAGGACTTAGCGGAATCCTTGGCATCACAATTGGTGACACAGCTTTTTTCGGGGCGTTGAGCAGAATAGGCCCCAGACGAGCACTTCTTATCGAGTCACTCACTCCCCCGCTCACCGGCCTCATCGCCCTGGTGGCCATCCAAGAAGAACTCACGTTGGCTGCTTGGTGCGGCGTGCTGGTAACCGTTGCTGGGGTTACATCAGTTGTCTTAGAGCGCAGTCAGCCCGGCGAGCTGCAAATTGCACCAGACGTATTTCGAGTTGGACTGATACTCGCGGTCATCGCTTCCATCTCTCAAGCCACTGGCGTGGTGATGGCGCATATCGTTCTCATCGATCATGCCTTGGATCCGTTATGGGCTGCGTTCATTCGTTTGATGGCGGCTCTGGCCGGCCTTCTCATTGCGGGGAGCTTTATGCCAAAACAGGGTACCGCCGCGCTTGGAAGAAAAATTTCACAGGGCACCTTAGGTAGAAAACTATGGGTGATGGTTTTTTGGGCCACCGTCATGGGGACATTTCTCGGGCTTTGGCTCCAGCAAATTTCCCTAAAATACACCTCAGCCGCTGTGGCCCAGACGCTGCTATCCACCAGCCCGCTCTTTGCTCTGGCCATCGCCAAGGTGAGAGGTGAAGAGCTAAGTAGAAGAGCGATTTTAGGCACATTTGTGGCTCTCGTCGGGATCTACCTACTTACCTAACCCGCTGCTAACCTCTTGTGCTGCCCCTACTGAACCCCGAAATAAGTTTTATCACGGGAAATAGCGCAAAGTAGAAACCTTCACTTGCTACATTTGAATCTGTGGCATACCGTACCCATCTTGGGATGTGGGAAGATGGGAGTAGCTTGCCCGGCTACTTCAGTGAACCCTCTATAGTAAAAGTGAGGCGAACATGAATGCACGACAACTTATCCTCTGCGCTCTGACCATTGGCTGTGTGGCCTGTGCTGAGCAAAACATTACCG